>JBPOJO010000659.1:0-9438 GCA_052033485.1 Bacteroidota bacterium
AATAAAGAAGTGGAAGAATCCATGCTGAAACATATTTTAGCGGAATATTCCGGCAGTTTTCGCGAGGTTGCTTTGTCGTACAAAATTGCAGATGCAATTGAAAATAACAGTTTTAAAGATTTGGAAACGGCTTTTAACACACTTTTTGCGTCGATTCCGTATCAAATTTTTAATCAACAGCAAGAAAGTTATTTTCACACCATCATTTTCCTCGCTTTCAAACTCTGCGGTTTTTACATTCAGTCCGAAGTCAATATGTCCAACGGACGCGCCGACGCAGTCATGTTTTACGACAATCGTATTTACATTTTTGAGTTCAAATTAAACGATTCCGCAGAAACCGCCATACAACAAATCCACGACAGAGGCTATTACAAGCAATTTTTAGGACAAGAAAAAGAAATTTACCTCATCGGAATCAACTTTTCGGGCAAGACAAAAAGCGTGGAAGAGTTGCTGACGGAAAAGTTGTGAAATGAGTTTTTGTGAATTTTTTTGCAAAAAAAAACGCTCAAAATTTAACTTTTGAGCGTTTTTACGCCTACGGGCGCACTTGTAGCGAGAACAGGACTCGAACCTATGACCTTCGGGTTATGAGCCCGACGAGCTACCAACTGCTCCATCTCGCGGTGTAATTTTCCCGATTGCACTTTCGCCAATCACTTCGTAGCGAGAACAGGACTCGAACCTATGACCTTCGGGTTATGAGCCCGACGAGCTACCAACTGCTCCATCTCGCGGTATTGTTGCGCCCTTTTCTAAAAAAAGGCTTTTGAAATTCAAAGTCAATGAAACAAAAAGCAAGGGTATTACCCGCTAAAAATTCACCGTAAATGCTGAAAGAATTTGAACAGAAAAGGGTGTTTTAAGTGCCTGTCGGCTTATTGTTTCTCAACAATCAAATTTCATGCTGCAAAGGTAGAAACTTTTTTCTATATTTGCAAATAAATTCAAAAAAAATATGGAAAATATTATTGAAAATTTTTCCTCCGAACATAAAGCAGGCTTTGTTAGCATAGTCGGACGACCTAATGTCGGAAAATCAACGCTGATGAATTTGCTGACGGGTGAAAATTTATCCATCATCACGCCGAAAGCGCAGACAACTCGGCACCGCATTATGGGCATCATCAACGCTGACGATTATCAAATTGTGTATTCGGACACGCCCGGTATTCTCAAACCGAATTATCTTTTGCAAAAAAAGATGATGGAGTTTGTCGGCGACGCGCTCGAAGACGCGGATTTAATTCTATGGGTGGTCGACGCATCTTCGGAAGAAGACGAAAGCGGAACGATTGATATGCTCGAAAAAGTGAGGGCGCAAAATCCCGACATGAAACTTATCATTGTTTTGAATAAAATTGACCTTATCGGGCATGAAACAACGGTTCTCAAAATGGAGGAGTTTCAAAATGTAAAAAATGAGGCACTTTTTGCCCTTTCCGCGCTGCATAAATTTAATCACGAAAATATTTTGCCCGCTATTTTGCAGTGTATGCCTTTTCACCCGCCTTTTTTTCCAAAAGACGAATTGACAGACCGCTCGGAACGTTTTTTTGCCTCTGAAATGCTTCGTGAAAAAATTTTTTTGAATTACGAACAAGAAATTCCTTATTCAACAGAAGTTAAAATTGAAAGTTTTAAAGAAAAAGAAGACATTATCGTCATCAGAGCCGAAATTTATGTCGAAAGAGATACGCAAAAAGGAATTATTATCGGCAAAAACGGCGAAATGCTTAAAAAAACCGGACGAGAAGCGCGCGAAAGTATGGAAGCTTTTTTCGGAAAAAAAGTTTTTCTTGAAACGCACGTGCGCGTAGAACCCGATTGGCGGAAAAATGAAAATAAATTAGACCGTTTCGGCTACCTTTGAAATGATTGAGAAATGAGCAAGAAGCATGAGAAAAAATATTTATTCTCGTGCCTTTTTTAAACCGAATGAAGGTGAAGCTGCGCACGGTTTATATTTTTGTAACTGTTTAGCCGGCATGTAGCGAGAGCTTTAGCTTGCGGATTTATGGAACAAGCTATGTCTAAAAGCGAATGTAAGGTCGCAAGCTTAAGCTCGAGGTACACGCTTTGGCAAAACGGCTAAACTGTTTACGATTTTTTATCAAAATACGGTTTGTCAGAAAAAAATTTTGCATCTTGCAACTTAATTCATAAAAAAGCAAAAGAACTCATGAAAAAATTTTTGACAGATTTGTTCTCCCTATGGGCATTATTGGTCTTTGTAACGGCTTATTTGTGCTTGTTTCCTTTTTTTGCCCTTATTTTGACAAACGAAAAATGGCATAAATACAGCCTGATTTTGAACAAAATTTGGTCGTCTTCTTTTTACTTATTCACTTTTTTGCCCTATCGTTGCGAAAGAAAATACAAACATGACAAGAAAAAAAATTATATCTTTTGTGCTAATCACACTTCTTTTTTAGACATCTCTATTATAATGCTGACGGTCAAAAGTGCGGCGGTTTTTATCGGAAAGAGTTCTTTGGGAAAAATTCCTGTTTTTGGCTATATGTTTAATCGTTTGCACATTCCCGTCAATCGTCAAAATAACCGCAGCCGTTACGACGCTTTCGACAAAGCAAAAACTAAGTTGGAACTCGGTTTGAACGTCATTATTTTTCCGGAAGGCGGCATAACGACTAAAAATCCCCCTTTTATGGCGGAGTTTAAAGACGGCGCGTTTCGCATTGCGATTGAAAAACAGGTATCTATCGTGCCGGTCAGCATCATTGACAATTACAAAGTTTTGCCGGACAAGAAAGCAAATTTGCGGCTTCATTGGGGCAAAACTGCCATTATTTATCACGAAGAAATCTCAACCGAAGGCATGACATTAGAACAATTGCCGCAACTTCGGGAGGCGGTGTATAGACAAATACACGAGGGAATAATGCAACATTCAGTTTTGAGCGACGCACAAAAGCAAAATTTAGGGTGATTTTTAAAAAAATATATGAGAAAGCTGCACAAAATTTTCGCGAAAAAGATACTTTCGGAAAATTATTGAGCAATTTTTTTTGGCTGCTCTTCGACAAGTTTTTTCGGATGGGCGTAGGACTTTTTGTCAGTGTGTTAATAATTAGGCATTTAGGCTCCGAAACATTCGGAAAGTGGAATTACGTCATTGCTTTTCAATCCTTTTTTTCGGTTTTCATTACGCTTGGTTTAGACACGATTGTCATGCGCGAACTCGTTTTGAACAAAGGGAGTGAAAAGGAAATTTTGGGCAGTACGCTTTTTTTGCGCATTTCGGGGGCAACAGCGGCATTTTTTCTCTCCAATATTATTTTTTTTATATGGACGGGCGCGGATACGGAATTGAGCGTCTATATGTTTTTAACTTCTTTCGGCGCAATTTTTTTGGCTTTTGACAGCGCGGACTTGCATTATCGTTCGGAATTAAAATCAAAAGTCAGCGTTCTTGCCAAAAATTCGGCTTTTGCATTGACGACTTTTTTGCGCATTTACCTGCTCTGCATTGCTGCGGATTTGAAATATTTTGTTGCTGCTGCGGCGGCGGAAACGGTTCTCGGTGCCGTTTTTTTGCTTTTTGTTTATCGGAAACATTACGGGAGTATTTTGCGATGGAAGCCGGAAAAAAAACACATTAAAAAACTTATTTCGGAATCTTGGACGTGGGCTTTAGCTTTATTTATAACGACAATTTACATGAAAATTGACCAAATTTTCATCGGTGATTTGTTGGATAAAAGGATTTTAGGGATATACTCGGCTTCACAAAAACTATACGATATTGTCTATTCATTTATTTCAATGGCATTTTTTTCATTATTTCCGAAAATAGCAGCTTTGTACGAGCGCAATCAAGTAATTTTTGAGGAAAAAAGTCGACAGTTAGTTTTTTTGTTTACCCTTTTTGCCGTTTTGACGGCGATTTTTATGTTTTTTTGGGGCGATACAATATGCGCTTTGCTTTACGGAGCAAAATATGTCGGGGTGGAAAAGGTTGTTGTGTATCATTTTTTTGCCCTCATTTTTGTTGCCAATGGTTTTATGCGTTCAGGTTTTTTGACGGTGCGAAAAAATAATTCGGATTTAATTTATATCAATGCAACAACGGCTGTACTGATACTTCCTTTGAATTATTTTGTCATTCAAAAATTCGGAATAGAGGGTGCTGCGGCAATGACTGTTGTGTTGCAAGCCTTTGCCTTTTGGCTGAGCAATCTTTTTTTTGCTTCAACACGCCCTTTTTTTTACCTGCAAACACGCGCAATGTTGAAAATTTTTGATGTCAGGGCGTATTTTGATTTGATAAAAAAACGCTAAAATGAAAAATTATTGCCGTCGTTTGTGTCTTTTATGAGGTCGCTCGCGAAGACGCAAACAAGGGCGAAGATTTGTTAGTTTTGAGCGAAATAAAACTCAACCCAATTTTTTTTCAATTTTGATTTTTTCTCCCCAAAGACTTAAATCTCGCAAAATCGGCGCAAGACTTTTCCCGAATTCTGTCAGGCTGTATTCTACTCGCGGAGGCACTTCTTTGAAAATTTCACGGTGAATCAAGCCGTCGTCCTCCAATTCGCGCAATTGTTGCGTGAGCATTTTTTGTGTAACATCGCAAAGTAATTTTTTCAACTCTCCGAATCGCTTTTCCCCCGTGTAAAGTTGTCCCAAAATAATCACTTTCCATTTTCCGCCAATCACATGCATTGCCGTTGTCAGCGGACAATCAAAATATTTTTGACTTTTCTCAAGTTTTTTTTTCATATAAATCATTGATTTACAATAATAGTTACAAAAAAGTATGTATAGCACTTTTTTGTAACTACTTGCAAAAATAATACTAATTATTGATTTTTGCAACATCATTTTACAAAAAAAACAATGAAAATAGCCATCATCGGAACGGGCAATGTCGGCGGCGCATTAGCGACGAAGTGGTCAGAAGCAGGGCACCAAATTTTGCTCGGCGTACAAGACCCTGATAATTTTAAAGGCAAGGAATTGTTAAAAAATGCCGCAACTTCTTTGCATTCCGTCAGCGAGGCGGTGAAAATGTCGGAAGTTATTTTGTTGGCAACGCCCGCAAAAGCTGCGATTGAAGTTACAAAATCATTAGGCGATACAAGCGGAAAAGTCATTATTGATGCAATGAATGTCGTTATGAAACAAGGACCCGAAGGTTTCGGCAATACAGCCGATGCGATTCTTGCACATACACAAACGCGAGATGTCGTAAAATGCTTTAACACAACGGGCTTCAATAATATGCAAAACACGCTTTACGACGGCACGGCAGTTGATATGTTCGTTGCGGGCGAGAGCAATAAAGCTAAGGAAATTGCCGTCCGGTTGGCGAAAGATGCAGGTTTTGCCGAATGTTTTGACATCGGGGGCAATGACAAATTTGAGTTAATGGAACAATTTGCTTGGTTTTGGATAAATTTAGCAATTTTTCAGGGGCAGGGGCGCGAAATTGCTTTTAAACTTTTGAAAAGGTAAAATTTTGTATCTTTGTGCTGTATTTTTATTCAAGGTGTAATTATTTGATTTACAACAAATTGCACCTTGAATAAAATTTGTTGAACAAATTATCGGCGAAAAAATCAACGAATTAGGTACCGTTCAGCAGGAAAATGAAAAATAAAAAAAACGTTTGGAAGAGCTTGAAAAACCGGACAAAAAGGGTAAGCAGCGCGCGGCAAAATCAATCAAATTCACAGCTCGTCCCGACGGCAAGCCTGTACACTTGCCGATGCCCCCAAACTGCCGAAATTTTATCCGCCTAAAATACGTTTTGCCGCCAAAAAGTGTCTTTCGCGGAGGTAAGAATCATCGGAATAAACAAAATTATCGGGAAAAACACTTTCAAAACTCGACACAAAACGGTCGTCTAAAATCACAAAATGACTGATTTCATTGATATTTTCATCAACGTAATTCTTAACTTCGTCCACTCTATCGTGTGAATCAGGCGGTGTAATCGTCATCGCTATCACGCGCTCGTGAAGGTCGTAAAATCGAAACAAGGCTTGTAACATTTCAAGTCTTTTGTTAAATGACTTCCAATCTGAGGTAATGACAATATCCGCATTACATTCATTGCAAAGTCTTTGCAAATAATTTACCGCTCCCGACTCCCAATCGTAGCGGCACGCGCCTATGTCGTAAGCACACATAGAGGCATAAACGGGGTCTGTTTTTGCTAATTCATCTCTTTCTTCCCTCAACTTGTGCTTAAAACGAAGCTCAGACCCGTAAGGCTGCAATACGCCGTCGATATCTAAAAAAATAATTTTTTTCACAGCTTATTATGAGTTTTTGTAACTATTTAGGCGGTTTGCCCAAGAATGCAGCGCGAGCTTCAGCTTGCGGACTTACATTCGCTTAATGCAGCGCGAGCTTCAGCTTGCGACCTTATCCGCAAGCTAAAGCTCGCGGTACACTCCGGCTAAACAGTTACGATTTTTTAATGAAACATACTCACTAAACGCAGCCGGACGGAAAAAAGTTTAACTTGCAGCCTAAAAAACAGAAAAAAAGGTACATCGCTTTTTTTTTTACGAATAAATTTTTGAAAGAATCGGCTCTTTTGCCGTCACAATGCTTTTCGTCAACTTTTCACACTCTCGCTCGTCGAAGGTTTTGGCGTAATTCGCCGAAAACAAAAAGATTATGAAAAAAAAACATCAAAAAAATTTTTTTTTATTTTGATTATGTATATATTTGAAAACCATACGCTTTAAAACAATTTAAGCTATGTTTAGAGTCGTTAAGGTTTAAAAATTTGTTATTAAAACCATACGGCACACAAAATTTTTTTTACCCCCTAAACCATTCTTTTATGTACGGATTAGTGAATAAAACCATCGGAGACCTTGTTAAAACCAATTTTGGTGCTGACAGTTGGGAGCTTATCACGGAAAAAGCCAACGTAAAAGGTTCAAGCTTTGAGTCGGCTTCAAATTATCACGACCACATTACTTACGACCTTTTGCACGCTGCCGTGGAGGTACTCGGTATGGACGCAAATTCCATTTTGTTCGCTTTCGGCGAATATTGGGTGCTTTATGCCGCTGCGGAAGAAGGACACGAAGAAACTTTAAAAGCTGCCGGCAACTCTTTTCCCGAATTTTTGCCGAATTTGAACGATTTGCACGTTCGCGTGAAATATTTGATGCCCGAGTTGCAGCCGCCGACTTTTGAATGTTCGGATATGCAGGAACGTTCGATGCTTGTGCATTATTATTCGCATCGAAAAGGCTTAACGCATTTGGTGCGCGGATTGCTCAGCGGATTAGGGAAAAGGTTCAATACGCCCTGCGAAACCGTTGTTTTGGCTTGCCGCGACAAAGGTGAAGGCGACCACGATATTATTAAATTGACTTGGTAATTTTAACCTGCCGAATGAGGAATTATTTTGCAATATTCCTCATTCGACAAAAAAATCAACAGCCATGAAAATGCTTTTAGATGCGGAAAAAGCCATGTTGCTTTTTCCGTTTCATTTAATTTTTGATACTGATTTTCAAATTTTGCACTTCGGAAAATCACTTTTGAAATTATTACCGAATCTTGCAGCAGGCGCAAATTTTGATAATTATTTTGACATCACAAGCCCAAAATCCGTTCAAAATGATACTAAAAACATCATTTTGAACCAAAGAATCAGCTATGTGGTGAGGGCGAAAGAGGCGAGCATTGATTTGGTCGGGCAAATAGTTTATTTTTCGGAGGAAGCCTATTTTTTGTTCACCGCGCAGCCTGTGATTCGCGAGCAGGGCGTTTTGCAAAAACTCGGACTTTCAATGAATGACTTTGCCGCAGGCGACCAAACGACTGATTTTTTGTTTCTTTTGCAGGCAAATAAAAAGTCTATGGAAAAGTTGCAAATGTATTCGGAGCATATTCAAACACAAAACAAGGATTTGAAAGAATTATCCGAAACGCTGCAAATGACCGTAGCAAATTTGCAAAGTTCGGAAGAAGAATTGCGACAAAATGCGGAAGAATTAAATTGCATCAACGAAAGTTTGCGCCTCACAAGTGAAGAATTAGAGCATAAAAAATTTCAATTGGAGCGTCAAAATGATGTTTTAGAGAAAAAAGTGTATGAAAAAACGAAAGATTTGCAAGAAAAAAACAGCTTGGTACAAAAAGCTTTAGAAGAATTGGCGGAAGCCAACGAAATTGTACACAAAGCCTATGTGGAATTAGCCGAAACAAATCAAGATTTACAACAATCGCAAGAGGAAATCGTGGCGCAGCGCGACCTTTTGGAAAATAAAAATAAACTTTTAGAAGCTTATACGACTAAAATTATTCAAAACATTAACTCTGCGCAAATTATTCAAGAGGCAATTTTGCCCGCGCCGAGTGTTTTGAGCGAAATGTTTCCCGATTTTTTTGTACTCAATAAGCCAAAGGACATTGTTTCGGGCGATTTTTATTGGGTGCATCAAAGCGCGCAAACACGGATTTTGATTGCGGCGGATTGCACGGGGCACGGCGTTTCGGGCGCGTTTATGACAATGATAGGCAATACACTTTTGGACAGAATCGTCCGCTTGCAAGAAAATTTTTCGCCCTGTTCGGTGCTCGACCATTTGCATGAGCAAATTAATCACCTTTTGAACCAACGCGAATCAAAAACAAACGCCGGCATGGACATCGGTATTTGCGTTACGGAAGAGATAAACGGGGCGTTTTTTGTGCACTATGCCGGCGCGAAAAGACCGCTTTATTACCTCGAAAACGGCGAAAGTAATTTGAAAAAAATTGAGGGAATTCGGCGCAGCGTCGGCGGATTGGTGAATGAAGAAAAAGTTTTTTTCAATCAAACCGTCAAACTTTCGCGAGGAAGTCTGATGTATTTGGCAACGGACGGATACGCTGACCAAAATGATAAAAAACGGGTGCGATTTTCGGAAAAAAAATTCTCGGAAACACTCGAAAGTGTTGCTGCTTGCCCGCTTAAAGAACAAAAAGAAAAACTCGACCTTATTTTGAAAGATTTTATGACAGGAACGGAGCAACGCGATGATATTTTAATTGTCGGTGTGAGGATTTGAGGGAAAAGCGAAAAAAAACGGCTGAAAATTTGCTTAATGCTTTCGTTTTTGGCTTTTTCAAAATTTACAATCCGCAAAACCTAATTTGAGCACTGCTTGCCGCTTTCATTTTTTTGTGGCACATTTATGCTTATTTCCTCATACATTTGATATAAAATATTGTGCTTTTCGGCAGCGGATTCGCTTTTTTTCTTATTTTGCAAAAGAATAATTTAAAGATTTAAAAGCACAAGAGAATATGAAAAAACGTTTTAACATCACCGGCACCTGCCGAACACTACATGATGGACGACAATCGCCTTTTTGGGGGGATTATTGAGATGGTAGAGTTCGGCGATTATTTCGTCATCAATCGACCGCGTCAATTCGGGAAAACGACCATGCTTTT
>JBPOJO010000519.1:0-3714 GCA_052033485.1 Bacteroidota bacterium
TTCAACAAAATGTGCTTGTCAACGGGCGTTATGTCATTAAAGCCATGCGAACGAAAGGCGATATCATGTCGCCGACTTTGTTTCCCGATTTAAAAATTGAACTGAATGAAATTTTTGACGAATAAATGAATTTTTCAAATGGCAAAGAAAAAAGAAAAAATTTGGACAGAAGATGAGTTGAGGCTAACTTTTGACCTTATCAAATGCGAAGAATTGCCTTTGTTGGCAGAATGGCTTGACACTGAAAAGCTAAACTTTCTCCCTTTTGAGCAGGATTTCTTTGAAAAATTTCTTAAGATTTCTAAAAAAGGAGCAGACTCTTGGAATGAAGAAACCTTAAAAATGCGATTTATTTCACCGCTTTTGTCTGTTTTGGTGCAATTTGAAGATGATAAATGCCGCTACGAAACTTTTTTTGATAAAGAAATTTCTGCTACCGTCGAAGGAATTTATTTGCAAACCGAAACCGATTTTATGATTGCGAAAGGTTTGGGCGACATTGCGCAAACGCCTTATTTTCACTTTCAAGAGTACAAACGAAGCCGAAAATCGCCGCCCGAACCGATGGCGCAACTCCTCGAAGCCTTTTTGATTGCACAGGAAAAAAATAAAAACGGAAAACCGCTCTACGGTTTGAGTATCGTCGGCAGAATTTGGCAATTTGTTGTTATGGAGGGCAAACAATACGGGGTAAGCAAAGCGTATGACGGCACAAACCGTGAAGATTTGTTGAAAATTATCGCTGTTTTGAGCAAATTTAAAGTCATTTTGGAAACTAAACTTTTGGATTAATTTTTTCATTAAAAAGCTTCTGACAGATAAAAATATGGCAAGAAAAAAAGTTAAAATTTGGGCGGAAGATGAATTGATTGACATCTTCGGACTGCGACGAGAACGTAACAACCTACTTTTAAAGCAGTGGCTTGATGTCGAGCCGCCTGCATTGACGGAGCAGCAACGAGTAAATTTTGAGGATTTGCTGCAAACAGTATTTGACAAGGCTGATTTTTGGAATGAAGAAACCTTAAAAATGCGGTTTATTGCCCCTTTACTTTATGATTTTGTGCAGTTTTATGATTCGCAAAACCGCTATGACGGCTTTTTTAATAAAGAAATTTCCGCCACTGTCGAAGGAATTTATCTGCAAACCGAAACCGATTTTATGTTGGCAAAAGGTGTTGCAGATATTGCAAAAACGCCTTATTTTCACTTTCAAGAGTACAAACGCAGCAAAAAGTCGCCGCCCGAACCGATGGCGCAACTCCTCGAAGCCTTTTTGATTGCGCAGGAAAAAAATAAAAACGGAAAACCGATTTACGGTTTGACCATTGTCGGCAGGAATTGGCAATTTGTTGTCATGGAAGGCAAAAAATACGCTGTCAGCAAAACGTATGATGCAACCGAACGCGAAGATTTGTTGAAAATTATCGCTGTTTTGCGTAAATTTAAAGTCATTTTGGAAACTAAACTTTTGGATTAATTTTTTTGCCGAAAAAAAATTGCTATGACAAAGTTATGCTTGCAGCCAATCTTTGAAAGATTTGCAGTTGTCTTTGCTGATGATAATTTCCTCGTGTTGAGGCATTTTTAATTTAATTTTGAGCCTTCCTCCCAAATAAACCGCGATTTCTTCAATAGATTTTCGCTGTATAATTTGCTGCCGATTTGCCCTAAAAAAAAAATACGGCGGTAATTTTTCCTGTATTTGGTTTAAAGTTTCATTCAAAAGCCATTTATTTTTTTGTTCAAATGCAAAAACTGCTTGATTATTCAAAGAAAAGTACAAAATCTCTTCGCTTTTTATCGGAAAAATTTTATCGCGTTGATAGCTGATGAAAGTCGGAAAATTTTGCAGATTTTGTTTGGCGATAAGCGCGAAAAAATTATCGGGCAATGAGGCAGGAATGTTTTTTTTTGTTAAAAATTTGTATTTTTCTACTGCCGTCTGCAAATCTTGAACAGAAAATGGTTTGAGCAAGTAGTCTATGCCATAAGTTTTAAAGGCTTTGAATAAATATTCATCAAAAGCCGTGGTAAAAATGACAGGCGCGGGCGGTGATATTTTTTCAAAAATTTCAAATGAAATGCCGTCTTCCAACTGAATATCCGAAAAAATAAGGTCAATTTTGGCGGAAAAATTTTGGGAGAACCACGCACAAGAATCGCGCACACTGCTCAATTCGGCGAGTATTGCTACGTCATCTTCTAAATTCCCCAAAAGTCTTTTTAAGCGACTGACCGCTAAACTTTCATCTTCAATTATCAATATATTGAGCAACATTTTTTGCTTTTTTTGTCTGTCAATCAATCGCCTGTCGTCTGAAAATTTTTAGGTTTTCTTCTTTTTGACATTTTACAAAAATAGTAAAAAAAATCTAAATTGATGACATTTTAGATTGTAAAAAAAATTGCCTTTGATTTTCCTTTCAAAGCCCAAAATTCCGCTTAAAGTCCGTTTTTTCCGTTTCGCATACTTTTTCCTTTTTTCCCTTTTGGCAAGCCCTTAAATTTGTGTCGTTATCAATCACTAAACATTTACCAAAATGAAATTTAAAATCAATTTTTTCGCTTTGCTGATTGCCGCTTTGTCTTTTGCTTGCTCGTCTTGCGCCAAAAACAACGCCGAAACGCAACCTGCGGGCACAAACAACACGACAGATGCACAAGTGTTGACCGATGTTGCGTACGCCGGCAAATCAAACAGTCAGAAAATGGACATTTACATTCCGCAGGGCGCGGGACCGTTTCCCGTCGTTGTGCTCATACACGGGGGCGCATTTAAGGCGGGAAGCAAAAGCATGGAAAGCGGTCATGCTGCCAAATTGACAGCAAACGGCTACGTCGCCGTCAGTATTAACTACCGTTTGAGCGGAGAAGCCGTTTTTCCCGCAGCAGTGCATGATTGCAAAGCTGCCGTCCGCTTTTTGCGCGCAAATGCCCAAACTTACCGCATCAATCCTGATAAAATCGGTGCTTGGGGTGCATCTGCGGGCGGAAACCTCTCCGCAATCTTGGGGACATCCGGCGGCGATACCTACTTGGAGGGCACGGAAGGCAATTTCCTTTCCGCATCTTCAAACGTGCAGGCGTGTATAGATTGGTTCGGACCTATAAATTTTGCCACAATGGTTGCCGAAGGAGCAGCATTGGGCTTTGCTTCAACGTACAATGTTAATAACGAATCGCAATATTTAGGGCTTGATGCCAATGCGCCCGCCAATATTGAAATCGTCAAAAAAGCCAATCCGACGACTTACATTGATGCCAACGACCCGCCGTTTTGGATTGAAGTCGGCAGTTCAGACCCCTTAATTCCTTACACACAAAGTTTAAATTTTTACAATGCCCTCAAAAATACTTTGGGAAACGGAAAAGTTAGCTACGATATGCTTGAAGGCGCGGGACACGGCGGTGCGCAATTTGACACCGACGCAAATTTGAATAAAGCCGTCAGTTTTTTTGATGCAAAATTAAAATAAACAGTTTTTTGGTAAATTTCCCCATCCGTAAGGTTTAGCCCTCATGTTGTAAAAAAAACAATTCCGTTACGCAACGCAAGCATTTTTGTTTGCGCTGCGTTTTTTTGAAAAATTAGTCTCTGCGACATATTTTTCAAAATAAATTTTTACTTTTGTATTCTTAAAAAAAAATTTTCACACCTAAAAACATCAACGAAATGTAGCGTAACCTTAGTTTGTGAAAACGTCGGTTTAT
>JBPOJO010000357.1:0-3506 GCA_052033485.1 Bacteroidota bacterium
GGCTAAATAGTTACATTTTTTTTACTTATTTCCCGTGAAAATGAACTTTAAAAATTTCAGAACCTTTGGTTTAATCACAGTTTTTGTCGTATATTTTTTGATTTTCGTGGGCGGAGTAGTGCGCATGACAGGCTCGGGCATGGGTTGTCCGGATTGGCCTAAATGTTTCGGTTATTGGGTGCCGCCGACGGATATTTCACAACTTCCGCAAAATTACAAAGAAATTTTTGCGGTGGCGGGCAAACAAATTGCCGATTTTGATGCTTTCAAAACATGGACGGAATATGTCAATCGGCTTGTCGGCGTTGCGACAGGTTTGACGGTTTTTTTAGCCTTAATTTTTTCATTTTCATATCGCAAAAAAGACCCCGTAATTCCTGCTTTGTCGGTTTTGTCGTTTTTGTTGGTGGCTTTTGAGGGGTGGCTCGGCTCGCTTGTCGTGGCTTCACACCTCAAACCGTTAACGATTACGGTGCACATGCTTTTGGCGTTGGTCATTGTTTGTTTGCTCATTTTGGCGGTTTTACGTGTATACGGGCGCGAAAAAGCCGTTGATGCCGATGCGCAAACGAAAAAAATTAGTTTATGGTTGCTTGCCGCGCTTTTACTTAATCTTGTTCAAATTGCGCTCGGTACGCAGGTGCGTGAAAGTATAGACCAAATTGCGCTGCAATTAGGCGAAAACGGACGCGCAACTTGGGTTGAACATTTAGGTTTGACATTTTGGATTCACCGCAGTTTTTCGCTTTTGATTTTTGCAACGCAGTTTTACGGACTTTTTTTGATAAAAAAATATTCGGAAAAGTTGTTTTACAAAGAAAGAAAACTCTTACTCCTCTTATTGATTGCCGAAATCGCCTCAGGCGCGGCACTTGCAAATGTGGGTTTTCCTGCTTTTTTGCAACCCTTGCACCTTTTAATCGGTTCGTTAATCATCGGCGGACAATTTACTTTGTTTTTATTTTTCAATAAAAAACTCTTGCTCACAGGGGCAAAAGAATGAAAATGTTTTTTGAATTTTTGTTTTAAAAAAAAGTGCCAAAAAGGAACAAAAAATACCGATAAGTATTTGTTCAAATTGAATTGTGAAAATAAACCTGACCGCCGTTGTTTGTGTCTCCACAAACGACGACGGGCAAATCACAACTAATTTTGTTCGAACATTTAAAGTGTAAAAAGTATCAATAAGGCACAAAAATGACTTTCAGGGAATTTAAACGTATTTACATTAAAAACTACCTTACATGCTCATTCAAAAAAATTTACTCTTAAATCCCGAACGTACATCGGGAAAAAGTGTTCGACACTTTTTGCAATTATTGAAATTGCGTCTGACCGCCTTTGTTGTCATTTCGGGCGGAATTGGCTTTCTTGCGGGCAGCAAAGGCGAAACGGATTGGTTTGCCCTTTTCGCGCTCATGCTCGGGAGCTTTTTAATCACAGGCGCGTCGGGCGCGGTGAATCAAATTTTGGAAAAGGATTATGACAAATTGATGAAAAGAACCGCCTCGCGTCCGCTCCCTACGGGCGTACTGAATGTGCGCGAATCGGCGATTTTTGCCTTCATTTTAACCATTTTAGGGACATTGATTTTGCTTTCAACAGTCGGGACAAAAGCGGCGGTTTTAACCTTAATTTCAATGCTTTTATATGCTTTTGTTTATACGCCTTTAAAAAGGGTGAGTCCGTTTGCGGTTTTTATCGGCGCGTTTCCGGGTGCTTTTCCGCCTTTTATCGGCTATGTCGCGGCGGCTGATGCTTTCAGCCTTGAAGCGGGACTTTTATTTTTGATACAATTTTTATGGCAATTCCCGCATTTTTGGGCGATTGCATGGCTCGGCGACGAGGATTACAAAAAAGCAGGCTTCCGTTTGATTCCGAACGGCGAAAAAAATCGCAATACTGCCGTGCAAATTGTTGCTTACACTGCGTTTTTACTTCCCGCAAGTTTGGCTCCATGGTATTTGGGCTACAGCGGCGGAATATCGGCGTTTGTGGGCATTTTCAGCGGTATTCTTTTTGTATTTTTGGCGTATCGCCTGCTCCAAACGATGAGCAACAAAGCGGCTTTGCGGCTGATGTTCGGGTCATTTTTTTATTTGCCTGCCGTTCTTTTGGCAATTTTATTGGATAAAATTTAGCGGTGCAGGAGCAAAAAGTGTAATATTTTTTTGAAAAACGGTCAGACTTTGAGGGGCTGACCGCTCAACGAAAAGCAAAAACTTTTCTTGGGAAAAAACGCAAAATACTAAACTTTATCTACCTTTGTGCTTTGTTTTTTTTTGAAATTTGAAATTTTTGTAACTATTTGGTCGGATTGTAAAATATTGTACCGCGAGCTTTAGCTTGCGACCTTAAATTCGCTTGCGGATATCTTCCTCCTTAAATCCGCAAGCTGAAGCTCGCGGTACAGTCGGGCAAAAATCCTGCAAATATTTCAAATTTCAATCCTCCATCATTTGCGTTTTTTATTATGCTAAGCCCTGAAATTACATTTTTTTCGCTTATTCTATATTTTTTTGTTTTGCTCTTCATTGGTTTTTTGGCAGGGCGAAAAGAAAAAAAAGATGAGTTTTTTACTGCGGGACGTTCCGCAAAATGGTATTTGGTTGCCTTCGGCATGATAGGCGCGTCCCTCTCAGGAGTAACGTTCATTTCCGTCCCCGGTTGGGTGAAAAACACGCAATTCAGCTATATGGTCATGGTTTTGGGCTATCTTGTCGGCTATGCAGTGATTGCTTTGGTCTTAATGCCGCTCTATTATCGCTTGCAGTTGGTTACGATTTATTCATATCTCGGCGAAAGATTGGGGCGCATTTCGCATCAAACCGGCTCCGTCTTTTTTTTCATTTCTCGTTTGGCAGGCTCATCTTTGCGACTTTATTTGGCGGCTTTGGTGCTGCATACCTTTATTTTTGCAGAATGGGGCATTTCTTTTGACCTCACGGTCGCGCTGACGATTATTTTGATTTGGCTTTATACGTTTCAAGGCGGCATAAAAACCATCATTTGGACGGACACTTTCCAAACTTTTTTTATGATTGTCGCCCTTGTTGCGACGGTTTTAATCTTGTCAGCTAAACTCAATATTGCTTTTTTTGACTTGCCGGCGACGATTTATGAGCATGAGTACTCAAAAATGTTATTTTGGGATTTTGAAGACAAGCGCAATTTTTTCAAACAATTTTTCGGCGGAGCTTTTATTGCCTTGGTTATGACGGGTTTAGACCAAGATATGATGCAAAAAAATCTCACTTGCCGAAACATTCAGGAAGCGCAAAAAAATATGTTTTGGTTCAGTATAATTTTAGTTCCTGTCAATTTGCTTTTTATGTCCTTAGGCGTTTTGTTGTACATATTTGCCGAAAAAAACGGTATTAATGTGGTCGGAGATGCCCTTTTCCCGCATACGGCGAAAAATTTTCTCGGCACTTTCGGGGCTATGATGTTTTTTCTCGGTGTGATATGTTTCCCCGTGGCTGGCGATCTTGAGTCCATCCGCGAGT
>JBPOJO010000151.1:0-1569 GCA_052033485.1 Bacteroidota bacterium
GAATAATGAAAAGCTATACTTCCCGTAAAATGAATATTGAGCTTTGCGGTCTCTTCGTATCGCAAGATATGCTTCTGAAAAAAAGCCTCAAAAGCACTCTCTATAATAAATTGACAATAATCTTCTGCTATTTGTTCTGCCAAAAAGGGCGCAAAAGAGGCTAAATATTGATTGGGGCGTTCTTTTTTGTAAATTTTTTCAAAAACTTCGTCTTTATTCAGCGCGTATTTTTTTTCAAAATGATTAGCCAAAAAACTCGGCATATCGCCATAAAGCCAATCGGTTAATAATTTTTTTCCTAAAAAACCTCCACTTCCCTCGTCGCCGAGATAAAGCCCTAAAGAAGGGCGATTGGCAATAATGTTTTCTCCATCAAAAACACAAGAATTAGAGCCTGTGCCTAAAATGCAGGCGATTCCATGCTCATGTGCGCATAACGCACGCGCGGCGGCAAGCAGGTCATGCGCTATGTACGTTTCTGCACTCGTGAATTTTTTGAGAATTAGATTTGAAACCCATTGATTGATTGAGGAATTTGAGCAACCCGCACCATAAAAAAAAATTTTTTGAGGTGTGGCTGCCAAAAATGGCAAAACTTCTTGTTTTAGGATTTCTAAAAAAGTTTCCTCGGTGTGATAATAGGGGTTTAATCCTATGGACGTAAAAGAAATAACTTCGTTCCCTGTCCATAAACGCCAATCCGTTTTGCTGCCCCCGCTATCCGCGAGGAGAAAAGCTGCTTCCATAATTACTACGGCATGTTCATAAAATAATGTGCTATGCGTAGCACGATTTTCCAAATCAGGTTACTTGTGTGATTTAGAAAATCGCGCTACCATGTACAACGGACTTTGGTACGTTTCCAAAAGCAGTATATTTGGTTTGTCAAATATAAAAAACTTTTCGGACTCGCTCTACATGAAATCGCTACGAGAGAACGTTTTGTTTTTTCATCGAAAAAAATACTCCCACAAAAAACACTAAAACCGCAAGATATGAGGCTATCATTGTGATAAAATTTCCTTTTTCGTAGCTATCAGAAATGAACTTAAAAGAAATTTGGTGCTTGCCCGCAGGTACTGCCAAACCGCGTAAAATATAATTTACACGCTGCATTTCTGCTTTTTTTCCGTCAATTTCCACAACCCATGCGGGATAATAGATTTCAGAAAAAACGATGTAGCCGTCTTGCGTGCTATTGCTTTCATACTGAATATGATTGGGCAAATAGGATTTTAGGGATACATTGGCGGTGCTATCTTGGACAAATTCAGTTTTCGGAAAAGAGAAATCATTTTTGTCAGCAACAGCCTCAGATGAGAGATTCATGCTCGAAAGCGCAGCTATTTCCTCATCGGGAGCACCCACCAAGCTTATTTTTTTCACAAACCAAGCATTTCCCATTGCATTCGGATTGCGCAAAACATTTTTTTCGGCAGTCCCAAATTTGACATATTGCGCATTGAGCATATTTAAGACCTTCGTTTGCTCAAAGGGTATCATTTTTCCTTGCTGCAAAGATTGCAAGGAAAGCGTAACTTCAGTGTCTAAATGCTGTTCAATTAAATC
>JBPOJO010000363.1:0-1822 GCA_052033485.1 Bacteroidota bacterium
CGCCGGCTAAAGCTCGCGGTACACTCCGACTAAATACTTACACAAAAAGTTAAAACGAAACGTAATGTTGCTTCGCCGGAGTGAAAACGCCTTTTAGGTTTTTTATTATCCAATTTAGAATGTCAGCTTATTGCAAATTTAAGAATTTTTTTTGATAAACACAAAACCTAAAAGTCGAAATTATTCCTTTCGCCTCTTAATTTTGTACTTTTTTTGCAGCCCGTTTTCAAAAATCGCGCAAGCGAATCGGAATTTTGCCCGTTATTTTACAGAGATTCTTTCTCCCGAAAGGGAATAAAAAAAGCACTGACATTTCAAAAAAGTTAGTGCTTTCTACGCCCCGAAGTTCGCCTATTTTATCGCAAAACGCATACCGATATACGTCATGCGCCCCATGACGGGTGCCCAAATCATGCCCGCATCAAATTTTTCGCTGTACGGATTGTCGGCAGCAACAATGGGTTCATGTTGCATGAAGTTTGTCAAATTTTCCGTGCCGATATAAAGCGAAAATTTTTCCCAATTACGAGTAATTTGTCCGTGTAAAATGACATATCCTTCCGTCTGACCGCCGTGTGAATGTTGCCAAAAGGCAGTTTTCGGAAGCCTTTTGCTGCCGTAATATTGCGCCGTAAAGTCAAAAAGCCACTTTTCGTTTTCGGTTTGATATGCCAAATTGACAAAACCACGATGTTTTGAAATAAAAGGCACGTCGAGCAACATATCGCCATAAGTCGCTTTAACATCGTAATATTTGTAAGCTACATTGATGTCAAATCCTTTAAAAATTTCATATTTCAGCTCCGTTTGAAAACTGTTTGCAAAGGATTCTCCCTTCAAATTGTAAAAACTTAAGCTGAAATCCTTGCTCTCCAAGTCCGCAATGATTTGATTTTGAAAATCCGTGCGATAAAAATCAAAACTGAGCACGCCCGAACGTTCGCCGATAAAAAACTTATGCGTAAAATTACCGCCCATGTTCCAAGCCGATTCGGGAAGCAAATTTTTCTCCGCCTGCACCCTGCGCGAAGATGCCAAATAATTGCCGTATTCGACAAAAATATTCGCCGTTCTCATGCCGCGACCCGCAGAAAATCGCAATATTGTGTTTTCCGAAAATTCGTATTTCAAATGCAAACGCGGCAAAAAGAAATCGCCGTAAAGGTTGTGCCTGTCGTAGCGCAAACCGCCGACTGCCGTGAAATTTTTAAGCCCGTTAAAGGTATATTCCGCAAAAACGCCGCCGACAAGTTCGTTCCGGTCTTGGTCAAAATGCTCTTCGGAGGGATATTTTTGGTGAAAATTTTGCTTGTAATTGTCTAAAACAAAGGAAAAACCCGTTTTTAAATCATCGCCCGCGCCGACAGGTGTTTGGAAAATTGCCGTCGCATTAAAGTTTTTTTGTTCGCCGTCATAACTGTTCAATCCCCAATAATTGCTCAAAGTGTTGTAGTTTCCGGAAAGAATAATGCCCAAACTTCTGCCCTCCGTTTGCGCGGAAATAAAGCCTGTTTTTGACCAAATTCGAAGCGATTTTGCCTCACTTCCCGCTCCGTAGGGGTTTGTCAACGTGTTTTCATTCTTCCAAGGCGCGGCAACAGTGCCGCCGAGTCGATTGTCATAAACAAAATGTGCCCCGATTTGCGCTTCGAGGTTTTCACCGTCGTATTTCCACCGATTCAAAGCATTAATTTGATAATATTTTGGTATATCCAAAAAACCGTCTTTATTGCCGTCATTGTCTGCAAATTGATTGCTGTGGTGCAAAAGTAAGCCCGTCGACCATTTGTCGCTGATTTTGAAAGCGTGATTGCTGTTAATT
>JBPOJO010000559.1:0-2771 GCA_052033485.1 Bacteroidota bacterium
GGATAGAAAACATTTTTGACCGCTATTATTTGCCATACGCTTCGGGTATTCCCGAGTTGGGCAGAAATTTTATATTGAGTTTGCGCGGAGCTTTTTAGCGACGGACGTGAGGTGCGCTTTATTTTTGTTCCCTTTCGGGCGATAGAATCGCAGAAAAATGCGGGCAGAATTCCGATTCGCCTGCACGATTTTAGAAAATTGTGCTGCAAAAAAGTACGAAATCATGTAACGAATGAGAATAATTTCAAAAAAGCACAGCTAATTCATTGTATAACAATCTTTTGTAAAAAGCATTGAGGACTGTGAAAACCAATAAATGATAATCCAAAATTTTTTTGAAAATTTATCATTCAAAATTTTGGATTATCATTTTAATATCGTAATATTGCGATATGAAAATCAAAAAACATGGGTATCAGCAAAACAGAAAATTTTTCGGAGAGGCAAAAAAACATTGCGAATCTTGCCAAAGCCTTAGGACATCCTGCAAGGATAGCGATTTTGGAATATTTAATCAAGACGGCAGGAACGTGCATTTGCGGCGACATCGTGAATGAACTTCCGCTTGCACAACCGACTGTTTCTCAACATCTTAAAGAGTTGAAAGCAGCCGGTTGGATAAAAGGCAATGTAGAAGGCAAAACAATTTGTTACTGTATAAATGAAAAAACTGTCGCACATTTCGGCGAATATTTTTCAAATATTCTGACAAAATTATCCGAAGAAAATAATGATTGCTGCACGCAAAATAAAATTTGATTTTGGTTTATTCTTTCATAAAATTCAAAATTGAATTGTAAGATGCCCTTGGTGTTTTTTTATGCAAAAAAGCACCGATAACCGGCGTTTTCGCAACCTAAAGGTTACGCTACAGTTCATTTGACTTTGGTTTTATTCTTTCATAAAATTCACACGACGATGGAAAATCCCGAGAAAATTAAAGAAATGGTGAGGCAAAAATACAGTGAAATTGCCTTGCAAAGCAAAGAAAGCAATGCCTCTTCTTGCTGCGGCGCAGGCGGATGTTCGACGGAAGTCTATAACATTATGACCGATGATTACGGCGAACTTGAAGGATACAACAGTGATGCCGATTTAGGGTTGGGTTGCGGTTTGCCGACAAAATTTGCCGCGATAAAAAAAGGCGATACCGTCATTGATTTGGGCAGCGGAGCGGGCAATGATTGCTTTGTTGCACGCAACGAAACGGGCGAAGACGGCAGGGTTATCGGTATAGACTTTACCCCCGCAATGATTACGAAAGCCAAAGAAAACGCTGCAAAATTAGGCTATGCAAATGTCGAATTTCGGCAAGGGGACATCGAAAATATACCCGTTTCGGCAAATATGGCTGACGTAGTTGTGAGCAACTGCGTTTTAAATCTTGTCCCGAATAAAGCAAAAGTATTTAAGGAAATTTATCGTATTTTGAAATCAGGCGGACATTTCAGCATTTCTGACATTGTATTGCTCGGAGAATTGCCGGAAGCACTGCGCAAAGATGCCGAAATGTACGCAGGCTGCGTTTCGGGAGCAATTCAAAAAGAAGAATATTTGCGTTTTATTCGTGAAAGCGGTTTCAAAAATATCCTGATTCAAAAGGAAAAACCGATAATCATTCCCGATGATATTTTGAAAAGATACCTCAACGAATCTGAAATTGAGGCATTTAAAGGCGGCAACTTGGGCATTTTCAGCATCACAGTCTATGCCGAAAAGCAAAATGCTTGCTCCTGCGACGGAAATTGTTAAATTTTGATATTGTGCAAACTTTCCTATAAAACTGAAAAAACCTGCCTAAAATAGGCAGGTCTTTCCGATAACCAACAATTAAACCAAATAAATCCCAAAACGTACAGCAAACAGCTCATGCCGTGGTGCTGTCAAAAAGCTCTTTCAGACTTTGTCTTCAATGAGCCTTCGTATACATTCTTTGCAATTGATTTGCCGGAAATTTATTTTAGGAATGATTTTTGCTTGTTTTGTCGGCAAACCGGCAAAAAATCTCGACCAATTGTGCAATTTTTCCGCTGAAAATTTTCGGCACACTTTTCATACTTTCAATTTTTCCTCATAATATTTTAGTTTCAAACGTACAGCACGCAAAATTTCACTTTGAGGAAACAACATCATCTTTCACAAAAGGGTTGAATTTTTTCTCATACCCGACGTTTGTTTTTTCACCGTGTCCGCTGTAAATTACAACATTTTCCGGCAAACGAAAAACGGTTTTTTTGATACCGGCAAGCAACAAATCGTGATTGCCGCCGGGCAAATCTGTGCGTCCGATGCTGCCCTTAAAAATGACATCGCCCGCAATACAAAATGCCTCCTTTTCGGCATAAAAAATCAAATGACCGGGGGAGTGTCCGGGCACGAAAAGAATTTTAAGCGTCGAGGCTCCGAAATTAAAATGCCCCTCTTCCGGTAAGTGCGAATCCGCTTCACATTCTTTGTATTGATTAAAACCATAAACAGGCGCGTAGAGTTTGACGGCTTCTAACTGCTCTTTTTCTTTTGCAGAAATCAAAAAAGGGATTTTGAAATGATTTTTACAAAAATATGCCCCCAAGACATGGTCAATGTGGCAATGTGTGTTAATGATGGCTTTCGGAGTCAATTTTTTTTGTGCCAAAAAATCTACAAGTTCTTTTTCTTCCGCGCGGTCGTAACAACCCGGGTCAATTATCACCGCCTCGTTTGTTTCGTCCGCAAGAATATAAGTATTTTCGCCGAAAGCATTGAAAGTAAGACAATGTACAGTTATCATT
>JBPOJO010000807.1:0-7788 GCA_052033485.1 Bacteroidota bacterium
ATGAGCCGTCGGTTGCAACTCTTTGCTCCCAAAACCATTCCCATCTTTTAAAGGGTTTGTAGCCCTTTCCGCGCTCAACGGTTTTATTTTCCCAATATTTGTAAAAATTTTTTTGAATTTGAAAAAAATTGGGATTGTCAATGTTATCTGAAAACGGTTCCCATACCTGCGAAAAAGAATTTTCGGCGAAAGCAAAAATTATTATGCTCAATAATAAGGTTTTAAGCATTTTTGCCCGTAAAAAAAAAGTTTGTGTAATATTCATAAAAGCAAAAATAAGAGTACTTATGCAAATGTAAGCAATAATGATTAAAACACAAGATTTTGCTTTTTTGTAACATTTTTTGTAATATTTTCGCAAGCATTTAGCCGACTTGCAAAACTTTGTATTGAGCAATATCAGCTTGCTCGTTGAAGGATAAAAAACCGGGTACACTCCGCAAATTTTTCAAATCTTTACATTTTTAAGCACGCAGAAAACAAACGCTTTCTGCGCGCCTATTATAAGGCTAAGGTGCTAAAAAAAAATTGAACGAAAAAAAAATTTCCATATCCGTTAATTTTTTAAAACCGTAAATTCTACCCTGCGATTTTTTTTCTTACTTTCTTCATCACGCGCACGAGTGAGCGGCATTGTTTGACCGTAAGCTTTTGTTTGAATCCTTTCGGGCGAAACGCCTTTTTTCACCAAAAAACTTTTAACCGCCTCAACTCTGCCGAGCGACAACTTGAAATTTTGTGCGGGAATGCCCTCTATGTCCGTATGACCGCCGAGTTCGACCTCCATGTTTGGATTTTCATTCATCAATGCAGCAATTCTTTCAAGTTCCGTTATTGATTCGAGCAAAATATCGGCAGTTCCCTGACTGAAAAACAGATTGTTAATGATTATCACCGAGCCGACTTCAATCGGCACTAAATATAAATCCATCACGATTTCTTTGAAACTGTCGAACATTTCCAAATCAATATTTTCATTGACGGACAAAAAACCTTTTGCTTTAGCCCATAAACCGTATTTTTTTCGATAGGGCAAGACAATTTTATATTGACCGCTTTTAGAATCCGAAGAGGCTAAACCGATTTCTTTGCCGTCCGAAAGGGTTTCGTAAATAATATCCGCGCCGAGCGGTTCTTTGGTTTTCGCATTATAGACCCTTCCGGACAACAATACAACAGGGTCGGGTTTGGTTTCTTTTGCGGGTTTTGCGCGGCAGATGTCGGCACTTTTGTTGACAGAATTTTTGGTCGAAACAAAATAAACATACTCACCTGCGGCATCGGTTGAATAAGCCGATTCCCAAAATTCAGAGTTAATTTCGCTGCCTAAATTTATCGGAACAGACCAATTTTGCCAAGTATCATCGAGTCGTTTTGTTACAAAAATATCCATGCTGCCGAAGCCGGAATGCCCCGATGAGGCAAAATACAACGTTTTGTCATCGGCAGCCAAAAAGGGGGTACTTTCTTCTTCCGCCGTATTGATTTGTTTGCCGATATTTTTCGGTAAAGACCAAATGCCGTCGGACTTCAAAAAAGACACATACAAATCGCGCGCGCCGTAAGTGTCGTTGCGCTCAATCGCCATCATGAGGATTTTTCGATTGGCTGACATAGAAAATTCGGCATAAGCGTTTGTGTTGTAAAAATCCTCAATCACTTGTTTTTCGGGAAACTGCCAATTTCCGTTTTTGTCGCGGTGCGAAATCGAGACTCCGCGTTCGGACGCTCCGTTCGGAAAATAAACATTGCCGAGCAACAGAGAATTTCCGTCGGGTGTAACGGAGCAAACGTAATTATTCGTTCCGTTGTTGAGCGGTTCGCCGAATCGAACAGGATTCCCCCATTTTCCGTCCTTCAAAATAGAATACCAAATGTCATCGTTCGGCTTACCCGGCACGTCAGATTTGGCATTCAAAGGGTGATTTTTCCGGTCATAATAAAGGCAACGCCCGTCAGGACTGATAATCGGAACGACTTCTTCGGCTTCGGAATTGACGGGCAGTCCCAAGTTTTCGACTTCACTGAAATGCGTTTCGGCAAGATTTACTCTCACGCTAACAGGCAAACTTGAATCAGACAGCGCGACCGCGTCTATACCTTCACGTCCGGGTATGACGGCTGTATTAAGCACGATTTTCACGCTGACAACCTCATAAGGCGTTAAATCAGGCAAAAAAACATGGAACATACGTCCCTGCTCTTTCAGAATTTTAATTTTATCGTTGCGATAAATTTCAAATTCACGGTTCGTTTTGTCATACAAAAAAATTCGTTTAATACTGCCCGCTCCTATATTTTCGGCAAGGGCTACTTGCCTGACAGACAAGGGTTTATCATAAGCAAGCCATATAAATTCATCTTCATTGTTCGATTCAAATTCGGGCGACCATGCCGTCGCACTGAAACCCGTTGCGGGCAATTTATTAGGCTTTCCGAGTGCTTGCAAAGCGGCATACCGCCATGGCGAACGTCCGTCGCGATGTTGAGATGAAAAAGCAAGAATTCGGTCAGCCCAAATGGTTTCGGCAGATATTTGTTGAAAAAACAAAAAAAGAAGTACCGTTAAGAACGCTTTTGCCATATTTTTTTGCATAAAAATAATTGAAAAATTTTAAAAACCGAATTTTTTTACCGAGATTTTGTCATTTCTTTTTTTGAAAAAATGCAACAAATCGCAATTTTTTTCGTCATAATTGCAGATTAATTACTCAAAAATCAATTTTTTTATGTTACCAAAAGTTTTTGCTTTGGCGTTTTTCGCCCTCATGTTTTTCGGCATTGATTCTTTTGCGCAAACGCAAATGATGCAAATTACTTCGATTGAATCGACTGTTTCGGGCGGTCTCGGGCGGTCTCGCTTGCTCATCACGCACAACGACGGCAAAACGGAAGAAACTGACCTCGAAAATCTTTTCAGCATGGTCGGGCTTAATTTCAAAAATATTAGTTCTAACGAAAGAACCATCATGTCTGCCGTAAAAAAATACACTTCAGACGGTTGGAAACTCATTTCTGTTACGCCTTTGACGATTTCTCCCTCCGAAGGCACTAACGTCGGGCTTTTTATGACGCGCTATTTGCTTGTAAAAGATTAATTTGAAAGTCAATTTATGAAAAAAAATGCTGTCAGAGTCAAAAAACTCTGACAGCGTTTTTTTTTAACGATTTTAAGAAATACTTTTGCCCTGCAAAAACTCACCTAAAATAAATTAAAAATGACAGTTTTTCGCCTTTTAGTGATGTTGATTTTTCTTTTCGGAAGCAATATTTTTTATGTTTCGGCACAAAAAAAAGCTGTCAAAAACTATTCGTTGACCGATTTAGCCGACAAAGACGGGGAACTGAGTTTTCATTTTGTCGGCGATTTGATGGGACATTCGCCGCTTTTCAAATTTGCTCAAACAAGCATGGGGTACGATTTTTTTCCCTATTTTGAACCTGTCAGCGAAATTCTTGCCGATGCGGACATAACTGTCGGCAATCTTGAAACAGTTTTGGCGGGAAAAACAAAAGATTATTCGGGCTATCCCGCTTTTAACACGCCGAATGAATATGCAGATGCACTTAAAAAAACGGGTTTTGATTTTTTGGTAACGACCAATAATCATTCCTTTGACCGAGGCGAAAAAGGTGTTTTGAGAACCTTAGATGAGCTGCAAAAGCGAAATTTTTACACTTTCGGTACATACAGAAATTTAGCCGAGCGCGACAGTGTCCGGATTTTTAAGGCAGAAAATATTTCATTTGCACTCTTGGCATATACACAATTTTCAAACATACGTGTTCCTGCCGAAAAACATTATTTGGTCAATGTTCACCATGAAAATTTGTTAAAAAGACAAATTGCGGAGGCAAGGGCTGCCGGGGCGGAACTTGTCATTGTTCATTTCCACTGGGGCGAAGAATACAAAAAAGAGCCTAATTTTGTGCAAAAGGAAATGACGAGAATCGCTACGGAAAGCGGTGCGGACGCGGTTGTGGCTAATCACCCACACGTTTTGCAGCCATTTGAGATAAAAAAAGCAAGCCCGCTTGCGGCAGTTGATTCGGTTTTTATAGCTTATTCACTCGGCAATTTTATTTCAAATCAGCAATGGCGTTACTCGGACGCGGGTGCAATTTTAAGACTTGTTTTCAGCAAAAAAGCGGGAAAAATTAAACTTTCGACTTCGGCTTATGTGCCGGTTTGGGTTTTTAAGGGCATAGAAAATGAAAAAAACTCATTCAGAATTTTACCTTCGGCTCTTGCGGAGAAAAATATTGAAGAAAAAAAGCATTTTCTGAATATTTTAAACAAAGAAAATTTGCGCCGCATGAAGGAAGCACATGCTGATACAAAGGCAATTTTAGCACTTTACGGTGTAAAATCTACCGAACTTTCTCCCGTGCCTTACAAGAGGATTCGGTTGTTTCCGATAGATTTTGAGAAACCTGTTTTGGTGCCTGTTTTTCAATTATCTGTCCGAGAAACCTTGTCGCGCATCGAATTGCCGAAAGTGAAAAAGAAAAAACGCTTTTGGATTTTTTAGATTTTTGAACGCGATTATCCCAATCAGTACAAATTTGTCTGATTTTTACTTTTCATGGTAGAATTTTAACTCGTAATCTTTTTAGAATGTATTCGTTCGATGAAGACGAAAATATCGCTGATATTCTTTTTCGACAAAGCCTTTTTCATCAAATTTTTTACAAATGATGCCCAAATCGGCAGTGTATTTTTTTTGAGGTACAAATGATTACTAAAAAGGGAATAATGCTTTGGCTGCTTGTTTGCTGCGCAAAACCACAAAAGGAACTTTTAAAACTCAAACATCGTTTTCCTATTATGCACGGAAAAACCGTGTAAAGCAAGTTTTTTGGATAAAAATGTCAAAACTACACCAATAATGGCAAATTCAGGCTTTGCAAGTGCCAAAACAGCACAAGAACATTTTAAAACAGAAATTTCAGCCCCTTCGGGTGTGTTCCTTGCCGATGAACCCTTGGATTTGGGCGGACAAAATCTCGGTCCGTCCCCCAACGAACTCATGGCTGCCGCTTTAGCTTCATGCACCTCCATTACCGTTCGCATGATTGCGGACAGAAACGGTTGGGATTTAAAAGAAGTTAAAACCGACGTTACTTTTGAGCGCAATCTCGAATCTAATGCAACAATTTTTGAACGAAAAATTTACCTTGACGGTAACTTGGACGATTTTCAAAGAAAAAAATTGCTGTCAGTCGCAAATGCTTGTCCGATGCACAAAGTACTCAACTCGGCTATCAGCGTACAATCCTCATTAGCAGAATAAAAAAAATCCCCGAAATTGTTACAACATTTTCGGGGATTTTTTCTGTAAACCGCTTTTATTCTTTCACTATTTTTTCTGCAAAACGTTTTCCGTTTGCCTGAATATCAAGCGTATAAATGCCTGCGGCAAGACGACTGAGGTCAATTTTGATTTCTTCCGAAGTCATAAATGCTTCCGCAACTTTTCTTCCTGCTGCATCAAAAATCAAAATTTCCGCTTCGGTAACTTTCTCAAATCGAATATTGACAAAGTTGCTTGTCGGATTCGGATATATCGCATAGCCGATTTCGGGTTTTTCTCCCTCTATTGCCGTAATTTCGAAATAAACCGTTCCCGAACCTGCCTCGCAGCCGTTTTCGTTGGTCAAACGAACGGCATATTTTCCGACTTTCTGCGGCGTAATGCTCGTTTTTCCTTCATTTTCGGGCATTTCTACGCCGTCCAAAAACCATCGAACCGATGCCATACTTCCGTCAAAAATTGCATTGATTTTTGTTCCGTCGAGTTCAATTTTTACTTTCGGAAGTGTTGCAAAGTTGAGGTTCTCAAAGCTGCACTGACGGGCGCAAGTTAAATCAATTTCGTTGCGCAAAACTAATGCAAAGGTATTTTCACCTGCTTTTGCATTAAATTTGAAAAAATTATCACGACCTGTTTTTGTCAATTTTCCGTTGAGATACCATTCGTACAAAACGCCCGCAACAGATTCGGTACGTACTATTTGCGAAGTTTTTTCACAAAATTCTCCCTCATGTGCAAAAGGCATTTCTACGGGGAATGATTTTACATTGACAGAAATTTGTGCCGTATTGATACAGCCGTTTTCATTCACTTCTAATGTATAAACCCCTGATTTATTGACACTTACTAACTCTTCCGTACCGAGAACATTCCCGTCTTGGTCTTTCCAATGATAGCTTGTACCCGCTAAGCCCGTAATTTTTGCCGCCAAAATTCCTGATTGACAAAATGTCGCCGAACGTCCCTGCAAAATTTGTGCAAGCGGTTGATAGTTCAAACGAACATCAATTTTTTCGGCAGCAATGTTTGCACAACCGTTTGCCTGAATACGCAAACGATAAACTCCGCTTTCCGTTGCGCTCACCTCAGGAACAGATGTTACGGCATATAAACGGTCGTTAAAAATCCATTCATAGCTCGCGCCTGCAACAGCAAGGGCTGATAAAAGTACCGAATTTTGGCAAGTTTTCGTATTTTCTGTGAGAATTTTGGCTTCCGGTAAGGCTTTTACTCCTACGGTTACGGCAAGTTTATTTTTGCTTTCATATTTTTGACCGCGAGAAGCAACAAAAATTGTTTTCGGAGCAAAAAGATTTAACACGCCAAAATTATCATACGTGTAAGTATTTCCGTTGCGGTCTTTTTGCAAAACCTCATCTACGTACCAATGAAATTGATTACCAATATGCGTTCCTTTGACCGTTACTACACCGGTTGAACCTAAACAAGCATCATTAACTTTGACCAAAGTCGGCATCAATGGGTAGGTGTAATCATAAGCAGAATTTGAAAAACCCGAACGCATTGAGCCTTTTTTGGTGCGTACAATGTAAAAATAAGCTTTATCGGGTGCAAGTTCAGTATCCGTAAAAACTGCTTCGGCGGTCGAATACGGAGCCGTCATACGGTGAAAAACATAGTCCGTACCGTTTTCTGAGCGGTAAATTTCATATCCGTCCTCGTTGCTTGCAGCATCATTAAAGCGCAATTTCATGCTGTATTCATCAATGCTTTCAACAATGAGATAATTCGGCGCGGAAGGCGGACTCATGCTCACGCAAACCGTTACATTTAAAGGCTTGCTGAGCGAATTACTGCAACCGTTCGCGTCCGTATAGGTGTATGTGAGCGTGTGAGAACTTGCCGTGCCGCCGGGCGTTATTGAAGTTGCCGGCACACCGTCGAGCAAATAAATGCCTCCCGCAGGGCTTCCGCCCGAAAATGTGTGCGTTGCCGAACCTGCACAAAGTGTCGGGACAGAAAGCGTTACACTCGGAAGTGCATGAATTTCAATATTTTGCGCGGTTGAATTTGTGCAGCCGTTTGCATCCGTGTATGTATATGCGATGCCGTGCGTACCCGCGCCTGCGAGGGCAGGGTTAAACATTCCGCCGCTCACACCCGTGCCCGAATATGTGCCGCCAACGGGCATTCCGCCGGAAAGCGCAAAGGCTGTGGCATCAATACAAACCGCAGAAAATGCCGAAAGTGAGACTGTCGGTAAGTCATTGACCAAAATATTTTGCAAAGCCGTGTTTGTGCAGCCGTTCGCGTCCGCGTATGTGTATGTGATGCCGTGCGTACCCGCGCCTGCAAGGGCAGGGTTGAACACTCCGCCGCTTACCCCCGTGCCCGAATACGTGCCGCCTGTCGGCGTGCCGCCCGTGAGCGCAAAGGCAGTGGCATCAATACAAACCGCAGAAAATGCCGAAAGCGAAACAGTAGGCAAATCATTGACCAAAATATTTTGTAC
>JBPOJO010000638.1:0-3649 GCA_052033485.1 Bacteroidota bacterium
CGGTTTGCCCAAGAATGTAGCGCGAGATTTAGCTTGCGACTTTATATTCGCTTGTTGCAAGATACCTTTCTTCAAATCCGCAAGTAAAAGCTCGCGGTACACCGGCTAAATAATTACCTTTTTTTATTTTACAAACCAAATAAAATTTTGTTATTTTTCATTTTTAGACCAATTTTGCTGTTTTTTAGTCATAAGTTGCCACAAATCCATCATAAGTTCTCTATTGAAAATGCTCAAAATAGAAATTACAGAATTTTATTTGGATTGACTTTTCCAAAATTGGCTTTACGGACAAACTCAAAATTGTTTATGTTGTAATTTTTTTCAAAATCTTTATTTGCGTCGTGTTTGGTTTTTTGAATAAAAATACGCTAATTCGCAAAAAAAAAGCTATGCAAAAAAATCTTCCGCGCACGATGAATTCGTGGGCAATGTACGATTGGGCTAATTCGGTCTATAATCTTGTCATCACGACGGCGATTTTTCCGATTTATTTTAACAATGCTACCGAAAGTGCGTTCGGCGGCGCGATGGTGAAATTTTTTGGTTTGGAAATCAAAAACAGTATTTTATACAGTTATTCGCTTTCTTTTGCCTATTTTGTGATAGTCATTTTGGCTCCGATTTTGTCGGGAATAGCGGATTACAGCGGTCGGAAAAAGCAATTTATGCAATTTTTTACCTATTTAGGTTCGGTTTCTTGCATTTCATTGTATTTTTTCAACGGTACAAACGTAGAAACAGGCATCATCTCTTCTGTTTTGGCGTGTATCGGTTTTGCCGGCGGGCTTGTTTTTTACAATTCCTATTTGCCTGACATCGTAACGGAAGACAAAATGGACAAACTCAGCGCGCGCGGCTTTTCAATGGGCTATACCGGAAGTGTTATTTTGTTAATTATCAACCTCATCATGATTCAAAAATTTGAAATGTTCGGCTTTCCCGACAAAGGTACGGCAACGCGAACGGCATTTTTGACCGTGGGGATTTGGTGGATGGGATTTGCACAAATAACATTTTGGGGTTTGCCCAAGGGCAGCGCGAAACAAATGTCTGAGGGACAAAAACTTATCAAAATGGGTTTGCATGAGTTAATGAAAGTGCAAAAAAGTTTTGCCGCTTTGCCGAATCTGACGCGCTTTCTGACGGCATTTTTTCTGTACAGCACGGGCGTTCAAACGGTTATGCTTTTGGCGCCGACTTTTGCAAAGGCAGAAGTGAAAGTTTCGGACGCAGGTTTGATTATCATTGTGCTCTTGATTCAGTTGGTTGCGATTGCCGGCGCGGTTAGTTTTGCTTTTCTATCCTCAAAAAAAGGCAATAAATTTTCAATTTCTGTCATGCTCGTCATTTGGGTTTTTATCTGTATTTTGGCTTATTTTATTCAAACAGAAACACAATTTTATGGTTTGGCGGTCTTGGTTGGCTTGGTAATGGGCGGAATTCAGTCCCTTTCGCGTTCAAGTTATTCAAAATTAGTGCCCGAAGGCACGAAAGATGCAACTTCCTATTTCAGTTTTTACGACGTAACCGAAAAAGTTTCTATCGTGCTCGGCACTTTTCTTTTCGGTTTTATTGAGCAAATTTCGGGTACGATGCGCAACAGTGCGTTGGTCATGACAATCTTTTTTGTGCTCGGATTTTTTCTTTTGCAGCGCGTCGCAAAAATTACTCAAAGTGAATCAAAATGAAAAACCGGCAGGAAAAACAAAAACAAAAAATCATGCTTTGGGTCATTGCAGGCGGTTTTGTCCTCTTGGCTGTGAAATTTTATGCTTTTTTGATGACCGGTTCAAATGCGGTTTGGTCAGATGCTTTGGAGGCTTTGGCGAATGTCGGCTCGGGCACGGTCGTTTTTTTTGCTTTACGTTACGCCGCATCACCGCCCGATAAAGAGCATCCTTTCGGACACGGCAAAATCGAATTTTTTACGGTCGGTTTGGAAGGCGCGTTTGTTTTGTCCGCCGGTATTGCCTCGATGTACAAGGGTATTTATTCGTTTTTTGAACCGCCTCTGCTCCGCGAATTTACCTTAGGCATTGTGCTGACGGTTATTGCGGGCGCGGGAAACGCATTGATGGGCAGGTATCTCATCGTTAAGGGGCGCGAAATGCACTCGCTTTCCCTCGAAGGCGACGGCAAACATTTGCTCTCGGATACTTTGTCAAGCGTTGGTTTGGCAGCCGGTTTGTTGATTACCTATTGGACAAAAATTTATTGGACTGACAGTCTTTTGGCTATTATTTTCGGCATCATTATCGTAAAAATTGGCTTGGAATTGCTCAAAAAGGCTTTCGACGGTTTAATGGACACGGCAAGTCTCGAACTTTTGGAGGATATTTCTGAAAAAATTCGGCATCAACACGATGAACGTTGGACGGCAATGCATGGATTAAAAATTTTAAAATCCGGCAATGCCTTTTTTGTCAGTTATCACTTGGTGTTGCCTTGGTATTTCAGCGTGTTGGATTGTGTGGAAGCTGTCGAAAAAATGAACGAACTGATGGCGGAAATTACCGGCGAAAACACCGAATTTTCGGAGCATATCGAAGCCTGCGAAGAAAAACACTGCGCTTCCTGCGCGCTTGCTTGCGCTCACAGGAAGCAAATTTATCAAAAAATTTATACTTGGGATGTAGAAAACATAACCGGAACGGGGTAAAGCGGCTGTGCAAACCCTGTTCACCAAGGTATCGCGAGCATCTTGCTCACGCTTTGTTTTGAGGCAAGCAAGATGCTTGCGATACTTTTTAAAAATTTTTGCCGTCAAACGCTAAAAACAATGAGCAAATATTTGTCTATTAATTTCCAACAAATTGGTCAATGATTTTCAAATCACTTGGATTTAATTTTGTTTCGTACAAAACTTTTCCATTTGAAATTAAGTAAAAATCCGGATTGGGCGTTTTAAAAATTTGATTTTGATTTACAAATTCTATTATCAAGTTAGGGTTATCAGGATTTATTGAATGTTCTTTCGCAAACAACTCAAAAGGACGCTCATAAAATAAAAAATATTTTCAGTAAAAATTTGCAGTTTTGAAAATAATTCTGCAATTTTGTTTTTTTCCGGCGCGAAAATAGGCGTTTTTAGGTACTCTTTTTTTTTATGAACAAGCGCTACTTGACAAAGTGCATTTTTGAGTTTTTAAGAAAAATTTGGTAGGTTTGGGGGCGCGTTTTAATTATATAAAATCTTCTGAAAGATGGATAATTTTTACGACACAGCGAAACGTATGCAAAAATCTGCTGAAACTTTGCATAATAAGGGCGAATATCACAATTCTTGTTATTGGGCGGGCTATGTGGTAGAATGTTATGCCAAAATTATTGTAGGTTTGTCTTATCCTTTGAATTATGATGATTTAAAAGATTTTCAACACGATTTAAGAAAATTACGCAAAGAGTTTCAATATATTTTGGCTTATTCTTCTTATAGCAGATACATGGTGGATATGAGAACGGATTTTGCCAATGTTTTATTAGGTGTAACCAAATGGGATATCAATAAGCGATATATTGAGGATAGTTTAGCTTGGACACAGGTAAATTCCAACAATTTTCAGTCTGAAGCCCAATTAGCTATGCAAAAACTTACACAAATGCAACTTGACGGGCACCCTTTAATTTAAAACTCCATGAAGAATTA
>JBPOJO010000327.1:0-5430 GCA_052033485.1 Bacteroidota bacterium
GGTTCGGTAGTTCAGTCGGTTAGAATACATGCCTGTCACGCATGGGGTCGCGGGTTCGAGTCCCGTCCGGACCGCAAAAGAGGTTGAAAACATCAACCTCTTTTTTTTTGCCAAAAAACACATGCTGCTGTCATTCTTGCGCATTTTCGCGGTTTTCGCGGTTTATTTACATCATCAGCCGATTTCATTTTTGCAGCTTAAAAATTTTGATTTTCAGCGAGAATTGCATTTCGGGGTCAGCATTTTTTTTGTTTTGAGCGGCTTTCTCCTCGCAAAATACGCCGAAGCACCTGATTTTTTTTCACCTCAACAACTGCAAAAATATTTTTTAAGGCGTTTCCGGCGTATATTTCCTGCCTACCTTTTGGCTTTATGTTGGACAATTTTTTTGCTGAAAGAAGTAAATTTTGAAAAAATTTTACTAAATCTTTTTCTTTTACAGGGACTATTTGACGATTATCGCCTTTGGTTGATTCAAAGCACGTGGTCGTTGACGACTGAAATGTGTTTTTACGTAATTTTTCCTTTTTTGTGTTTATTTTGGCGTTCGGCAGGTTGGTACGCGCTTGCGGCAATTTTGTTTGTATCAATTTTGTCAAATCTTGCGGGAGGCGAATTTTTTTCTCTAATATTTTTCACGGGACGGCTTCCGGATTTTTTTATCGGAAGAATTTTTTATTTTCAACGTGAAAAAATCAGCGAATTTTTTGGGAGTGAATTGAAAAAAAAATACGCTTTTCTGTTTTCATTGTTTTTTTTGACAAGTATTTTTTTCTTCAATATCATCAGTGAAAACGGTGTAAAAGATTTTTACAACAGATTGATTTACACTTGTTTGCAACCATTTTTTATAGCTTTCCTCATTTTACAATTATCTTTATGGGGCAAAAAAAAAGCATCGCCTGCGGTTGAATTTTTTGCTTCCGCCACTTATCCTTTTTTTTTACTTCATTCGGGAAAAATTCAAGAATTTTTGTGGGAACTGATGCCGAATCGCCTTGCTAATTTTTTATTCCTTGTTTTACTTTCTCTTTTTTGGGAGGCTGTGGTGTTTTTTTTGACCAAAAAAAGCAGCAACAGCGCAACTTTCAAAAGATAAAGCATTTGACGGAAATATGCTTCAAAGTCAATTTTTAGTACAAAAAAAATGCACAAAAAACTGCGTTTTCGCAATCTGAAGGCTGCGTTACATTCCGTTTTTGATTTTTAGGTAAAAAATTAATTGTCGGTGAAAAAAATAAACTAAATTGCAATCTTTTATAGGCAGTTTACAAATTTTGCTTTTTATCATGCAGCGAGCAACAGTAGTCAAGTCAACCGGCATGTGGTATGAAATCCGCGACGAATCCGGAAAAATTATCAAAGCGCGTTTGCGCGGGAAAATCAGGTTACTTGGCTTAAAAGTAACAAATCCCGTAGCTGTGGGAGATATTGTAAGTTTTGAATACGATAAAGACGGCGACGGGATAGTTTCGATAACGGAAATTTCGGAGCGCAAAAATTACATGATTCGCTCGGCGACGCAAAAAAAAGCGCACGGACATATCCTTGCGGCTAATATTGAACACGCTTTGCTCACCGCAACCTTGGCTTTTCCGCGAACCTCTTTGGGATTTATTGACCGTTTTTTGGTCAGTGCCGAAACTTTCCGCATTCCGGCAAGTATTGTTTTTAACAAATCTGACCTTTTAGATGAGGAGGAATTGGCGTATCAAGAGGCATTAGCGAATATGTATCGCTCGCTCGGCTACACGGTTTTCACGCTTTGCGCGACGGAGGACGATTTAAGCGAAATTTCCGGCTTTTTGCAGGGCAAAGTTACATTCATTGCCGGACATTCCGGGGTCGGAAAATCAACGCTCATCAACCGACTTATCCCTTCGGCAGCCCAAAAAACCTCTGAAATTTCTGATTTTTCCAACAAGGGCGTGCATACGACAACTTTTGCGGAAATGTTTGAAATGTCCGAAAATACTTATTTGATTGACACTCCCGGCATTAAAGAATTAGGTTTGTGGCAAATCGGAGAAGAAGAATTGAGCCATTATTTTCCCGAATTGAGAAAAATGCTCGGCGATTGCAAATTTTACAACTGCACGCACACACATGAACCGAATTGCGCCGTAAAAAAAGCCGTCGAAGCGGGCAAAATTGCCCTCACAAGGTATGAAAGTTATCGCAGCATGTTTGACAATGAAGACAACAGAAAATAAAAAAACTTTCGATAAAATTTACCTTGTCGGTATGCCCGCAGCGGGAAAAACGCATTTTTCGTGGGAATTAGCGAAATGGCTGCGTTGGAAGCATACAGACACGGACAAACTTATTGAAAAAAAAATCGGCATCGGAATAGCCGAGTTTTTTCAAATTTACGGCGAAAGTGAGTTCAGGCAAATAGAGCGAAAGGTCTTGGAAGAGACCCTGTGCCAAAAAAACGCCGTGATAGCTACCGGCGGCGGTTTGCCCTGTTTTTTTGATAATATTCAACGCATTTCCGAGTCGGGTTTGACGATTTTTTTGGATACCGATATGAGCACTTTGGCAAAACGCATAGAGGGCAATATCGGAAAAAGACCGCTTTTTAGACAGGCTGAAAATATTGAGCAAAAATTGCAGGATTTGTATGAAAAACGCTTTCCTTTCTATTGTAAGGCACATTTGCGTTTGTCGGGAGAATGGAACGAAAGCAAATTTTTTACCTTAATGAAAATGTCCGATTTTAATTTATCGGGATTTGATTTTTAGCCTTGCCTTGCAATTCCTGCAAGGCAAGCGAATTTATCGGGCTTTTTTAAGCTCAGAGGCAAATTTATAGCCGATATTAAAAGTAAATACGTGTTTAAATTGAATATCCCTTGTCTTGCGCCCGTCAGCTTTCAAAATTACAATATCTTGGTCGTAAATGAGTTGCCCTAAAACGCTGATATTCAAATATTTATTCACTTTAAAAACAAGCATTCCCTCCCAATTCACGTCAATTTCTTTTAAATATTTCGGATAGGCAGAAAAAAGGTTTAAATTACTTTTGAACAAAACATTTTCGAGCGGAGAAACGGCAAGGTTAAAATTATAGGCTGTACCGATTTCGGAGCGGATTTTTTCGCCCGGAGTTTGTCCGAAAGACCATTTCGACGCGAGAGAATCATCGAGAACAAAAGTAAATTTCCCCGTGAGCGGCAAAAGCGACATCGAAAAATTTTTTGAGGTGTATTTCGCGCCGACTGCGGTCAGGAGATACGCCGGCGCAAACATTCGCGAAAGTACCGCCGTTTGCTCTTCCTGCCCTGTTGTCGGGTTGATTTTTTATTGATAAGATTTTGAAAATTGCGAACGAAATTCGCCGAACGCCGTTAAGCTGAAATCTTTGCCGGTTTTCAGGCTGTAATCGGAGCCGAGAATGATTTGGTCGTCATTTTTTTTGAAAAGTTGTTTGCCGTCGCCGATTCGTGCAAGCCCGTAACTGAGGAGCCAACGCGCTTCCCAAAGCGATTTTTGTGTGTTGCGCGAAATTTTACCGTCTGACAATCCCGTGAAACTGAGCGTATTGCTGCCGCCGGCAGCCCAATTGGAAAAACCCGTGCCGGTGATGCCGAAGTTAAAACTGCCGCTTTTTTTCCAAGTTACGGAATCTGACTTTGTGTCTTCTTGTGCGCGGAGAAGTTGTGCGGAAAGCAAAAAAATCGCCGAAAAAACAGTGAAAAGGAGTATTTTCTTCATTTTTATTCGATTAAGCGTAGAAAAATTTGTATGGATTCACGGCTGATTTGCCGAGAGAAAAAATTATTCTTAACGAAAAACATTTTTAGGCTTAAAATGTTATACTTTAAAACCTATTTTTTGTGCTTGCTGACGGGCGTAAAAGTTTGTTTCCGGAAACCGGCGGTTTATTTTCGTATGGTTGCAAGCAACAGCTCGCGATACAATTTTTTGCAAAACGGCTAAATATTATAGGTTTTCCGAATAATTTGTGTTCAAAAAAAGAATTTTAAAATTTACCTCTGAGAAAAAAGAGCATGAAAACATTTATTTCTGCCAAAACTTCCGTCATTGAAGAAGTGCAGGCGATGCTGAATAAGCAAATTATCATGGAAGCAAAGTCCTCGGCATACTACCTTGCGGCTGCGTCTTGGTGTCATAAAGAGGGCTTTGAAAATTCGGCGCGCTATATGTACAGGCACGCTGATGAGGAGCGCGCGCACATGTTGAAAATTTTTCATTACCTCAACAACGCCGGCGGACATTCGCTTTCACCGGAGTTGACGAGCGTTCGCACGGCATACAATTCTTTGCGCGAAATTTTTGAAAGTGCGCTCGAACATGAAATTGCCGTTTCGCAATCTATTGCAGATTTGGCGGATTTTTGTTTCAAAATGAAAGATTTTGCCACTTTTCAATTTTTGCAATGGTTTATTATGGAGCAAAGAGAAGAGGAAATGAACTCGCGTCGTTGTGTCGAACTTTTTGATTTGATTGGAGAAGAGGGGCAAGGTTTGTGGTTGATTGACCAAGAAATCGGCAAAATTGACAAAGCCGCACACCCGAACGCAAAAGGCGGGAACGCGGAAAGCGAAGCATAAAATTTTGCATAAAAAAAAGCACAAAGGAAGAAATTTTTTTGTGCTTTTTTTGTATATTTGTTTTCAAAAATTCTGCAATGCAAATATTATTTCGTAAACTTCCGGTAACAGAGAACTCGACGTTGCTTCATTACGGAGAAATTTCGACCGAAAAAAAGCGAAAACAACAAAAACCACCTTATTTATGGGCTTTGTTGGCGATTATAGCTTTTTCGTTAATCTTTTTCGCGGCTGTATCCGATTTGGAAAATCTTGCTCCTGAGCGTTTGGGGAAATTGTTAGGTTTGTATAAAAAATTTGAGGAAAAAGCAGAACAGTATGTTCTTGTGGTCGATATAGACGGATTTTATGCTTGCCCTTCTTGCCCCGGCGGGGTTAAAATTTGGCTAAAAGCAGGCGAAGTTTGGAAATACGGAGTTTCGGTTAACGGAGAAACAGGGCGTTACAGTAAAACTTTTTTAGAAGGTAATAGACTGCGTTACAAAACAGAGTTTGTCGGCAGCCTGACAGAGTGTTACAAAATGGAAAAATTTAAGATTTTCACTTATCCGTTTTTGCCCGAAAACATTCAAAGAGGCGAAAAGAAACTATTCAGACCACCCGGAAACATATCTGACTAATGGAAAAAATTACTTTAAGTGGCATCGGTTTCACATCAAAATATTGGCATGAATTGCCTTTTCAGTTAGCAGGCAGCTATCGCGACATGGCTGATATTTTAGCTGAAAAAATCACCCTTTCCGATTACGGAACGGGTATTCAAAGCATTTTGTGCTTTTTTGTTTGTCTGCCTTATGACGACCCAAACAATGAACATGAACGTTTTTATGCTCGCGATAAAGGTTTGGATATC
>JBPOJO010000152.1:0-2439 GCA_052033485.1 Bacteroidota bacterium
AAGAAGAAGCTGAAAATCAACTCAAAAATTACCTTGAAAGCGATACAATTTTGAAAAACGCCGCAAAATTGCGCGCATTTACGCTTGTTGTCGTGAAAGATGAGATGTTTTTGAAGGAAATTTTGTAAAAATGTTTGATAATTGCAAATGCCAAAAATGCTCTTTATTATTGCAAAAAAGTAGTTGACAAAAATTCGCTTTTATGTCTTTTTTTGCATTTTTTAAGTAAATGTTGTTTAGTTAAGGATTTGGAAAAAAAGACAAAAATATGTAGTCCCTAACGGGAATTGGGTAAAAAGAGATGCCGACTTTCTATCAATATCAAGTGCCTAAAGGCACATTTTGCGCCGTTAAGCACTTGATATTGGTAGAAAAATGCTCCCCCGCTCTTTTTTGTTCCGTTAGAAACTAAATATTTTTCTCAAATTTCGTCTTTGCGATTGAGTATCAACGCTTAACTAAACAGCTTTGTATATTAAAAGAGGCATTTAATTAAATTTTTTTGCGACAAATACTAAAAAATAATGCTTACTCTGTCTGAATTTTATCCATATTTTGTCCTTACGGCAGGGTTTTCTGCTTATTTTTACTTCATAGGGCATGTTTTTGCCGCGTTCCTGCGAATCCGTTTTGAAAACACAACAGGAGATATATTGGGGAAAAATGTCTTGGGAATGCTGACAAGCGTAACACTTTATGCATTAATCACTTCGGGCGGAAAAACTGTTTTTGTCGCCTCATTGCCCGTAAGTATCTTCTTGATGTATTCCTGCTTCAAGGCAGGGAGTGGTACATTTTTAGACAATTTAAAGACTTTCCCTAAATTTCAAGCAAAACAAATATTTGCGGTTGTTATTGCCTTTTTGCTCATTTTCGGAGCTAAAATACTGAAATCTGTCGAGCCGTCTTATGGTTACATTCAGGAGAGTTTTTTGGAGATGGATTATTGCTATTATGCTCAAATTGCTGATTTTATGCGACTCACCGGAGATGAAAATTGGCACAGAGGACTTAACTTTTGGGACGAAAAATTTAGCGGAGTTACCCCTTATCACTATTTTGAATTTTGGACTTGCGCACTTTGGGTGGATATTTCGGGACTTAACGGAGTTTATGTTTTCTCCTTTTCACTTGCCGTTTATTTTTTATGGCTGCTTTTTCTTGCCTATTTTCTAATATTAAAAAAATTATCACCCGCCATACACGATATTTTTCTGTACGCGGCGGCATTTTTCTTCCTTTTTGTTTCCGCGATTCCGACCCAACATTTTATATCCGTGCCCTCGGAGAGTTTTTCTAACTTTGCATTTAACTTTTTACACGGCAGTCCTGCCGTGCCGATTTTAGATGTAAAACGTGCATTGGTTGAGCTTTTTTTTGCTCTTGTTTTGCTTGCAGGTTTGCACTCTCAAAAAAAAGAAATTTTTGTTTTGGCAATTTTGTTTTTACCTATTTATTCGGTTTTGTTAGCTCCCGCCTGTTTATCATTAGTTTTTTTGAATGGCATTTACTCGTTTCTTCGCAACGGACGAAACATGCAAGACCTTCATATTGCTTTTTTATCTGCTTCCGAAGGTATTTTAATCATACTCGTTTTTTATATTTTTTCACCTCAATCTTCTTTGAGTCAGAGCGATACAAGTGCTTTGTCAGTTGATGTCAGCTCTATAAACGATTTTTTGACGGGCTTTATTCAAAATTCTTTGTACTTGTCAAGTAATTTTATCGGAGTTTATCTGCCGTTTTCGATTGGGGTGAGTTTGATGATAATTCGCAAGAAATTTTTTCCTGAACATCAGTTTATCTTTGAAACATTAACACTCGGTTTGGCGGTATCGTGGCTTTTCGGCTCGCTTTTTAAATTCTTTAATTGGGAGCAATTTTATACAACATACGCCTTTTCTTACTTCAAAATCATCTTTGTTGTTATGGGAATGGCGTGGTTCTTCAATGAATTCCAACGCAATTTTAAAGCAGGGTTTGTACTTTTGTTGATACCGCTTTACGCTTGGTTTGCTTTTCGTACAGTCAGAAATATGCAACTTAAAATCAAACCTCTGACAGCATTTTCGACCGAACAACACCTTTTTTTGAAAGATATTAAGAAAAAAATTGCACCGCAAACAGAGAATAATACTGCTAACAATGCCATTTTTTATTATTCGCATGAAAACATTAAAAAACTGCCTTTTCTTTTTCATTATGCAATCTATGGAAATGCAAATTATCTTTTTTATTTTGTACCGAATTTTCAACATGCGAATTTTTGTTATGAACAATTCTATACCTTGAATGGAGGAAAAAAATTTCCGAAAGAACTTGAAAACTCTATCAAAACGGCTGAAATTAATGAGTTTATTCGATGGAAAAAATCAAACGGAGTGGATTTAGATTTAATCTCTGCCAAGAAAGCATACATACAAGAAATGAGGGTAAAAT
>JBPOJO010000292.1:0-9774 GCA_052033485.1 Bacteroidota bacterium
CTGCATGGTCAGGTCGCAAGCTAAAGCTCGCGCTACACGGTCAGGTCGCAAGCTAAAGCTCGCGCTGCATGGTCAGGTCGCAAGCTAAAGCTCGCGCTACACGGTCAGGTCGAATGCTAAAGCTCGCGCTACACGGTCAGGTCGCAAGCTAAAGCTCGCGCTACACGCCCTCGCTGTTGTTTGTGTCCTCACAAACGACTTCCTTCAATTAGCAAAGCAATATTTACAGATTTTGAAAACTTACTTGTTTTGCAAATGATGTTCTTGCCGCAAACTTCTAAGCTTATTTTGTAAAATTTAATTCAATTATCATCAAATTGGAAATTTTTTTGCCTAATTTTAGGGCAAAAAATAGAATTGTAAGACGATGGGAATTATTTTTAAAGTATTTTTGTTTTCTTTTTGTGTATTTTATGTTTTTTTTGCAAAAGCAAATGACAGTATAAAAAACAAAAACGCAGAAAAATGGGCTGTTAATCTCTTGCAAAGCATGACTTTGAGCGAAAAAATCGGTCAGCTTTACATGATGCCCGTGTACGGAATTACTGACGAAGCGGCGCACAAAGCAGCCGAAAATATGGTCAGAAAGCACTCGCTCGGCGGTTTGATTTTTATGCAAGGAACGCCCGAAAGACAAGCCGAACTGACAAATCGCTATCAAAAAGCCGCCAAAATCCCGCTTTTTATTGCGATTGATGCCGAATGGGGCTTAGGAATGCGCCTTGAAGGAGCTGTTAATTTTCCTAAAAATATGATGCTCGGCGCGAGCAATGACCCCGATTTATTGGAGGAATTTGGGCGCGTTTTGGGCAAACAATGCAAAAGAATCGGCGTAAATGTTAATTTTGCGCCCGTAGTCGACCTCAATTCTAATCCCAAAAATCCTGTTATCGGCGTTCGTTCGTTCGGCGAAGACCCCTATCGTGTCAGTTTGCTCGCAGCCGCTTTTGGGCGCGGTATGCAAAATGAGGGCGTTTTGGCGTGTATGAAGCACTTCCCCGGACACGGCGATACCGATGCCGATTCGCATTATGCTTTGCCGGTGATTAAAAAGTCGCGGGAAGCAATTTTTTCTAACGAAATCATTCCTTTTCGAGCCCTTTCGGAAGAAAATTTCGGCGCGGCAATGATTGCGCATTTGCATATTCCCGCCTTAGATTCGACGAAAAATTTGCCCTCCACGCTCTCGCAAAAAATTGTTAAAGGCATTTTGATTGACAGCCTCAAATTCAAAGGTTTGATTTTTACCGACGCAATGAATATGCAGGGTTTGGCTAAACATCATAAGGCAGGCGAAGCCGATTTGATGGCGTTGAACGCAGGAAACGACATTTTGCTCTTTCCGCTTCACCTCGAAAACGGCATTAAAGCCGTTGAGGAAGCGGTCAAAACGGGAAAATTAAGCGAAAATTTGATTGACGAAAAAGTTAAAAAAATTCTCATAACAAAATACAAATTAGGGCTTTCGGAATATAAACCTGTCAGCCTTGAAAATTTATCAGCCGATTTACATCGCCCCGAAGTGAATGTTTTGATTGAAAAAATGTATGCAAAATCGGTTATTATCGCAAAAAATGAATGTTCGCTTCTGCCTTTCAAAAAAATTGAAAACGAAACTTTTGCCTCCCTTGTCATCGGTGCGCAAAAAAACAATGAATTTCAAAAAATGTTGTCGCAATACGGCAGATTTGAGCATTTTTCGGCTCAAAAATATCAAAATTACGATGCTCTTTTTCAAAAATTGTCTAAGAAAAAAACCGTTGTCATCGGACTTTTCGGCTTGACGGAAAAGGCAGTTTCTTCCGATTACGGCGTGAGTGTTGATGCTAAAAATTTTATCAAAAAACTGCAAGATTACACCAAAGTTGTTGTCATTCTTTTCGGAAATCCCTACTCGCTCAAATTTTTTGAGGACAGCGACTACCTCATTTGCGCCCATAATTCGTCCAAAGAAGCTCAAAAAGCCGTTCCGCAAATCCTTTTCGGTGCAAAAACAACCAAAGCAAGAATGCCCGTTACTGCCTCAGAGGGCTTGCCGGCGGGAATCGGCTGCGACATCGCTTTTATGAACCGTTTGTCGTTTTCGGACTACGCGGAAGCCGCAGGTTTGGAGAGCAAAAAAATGGCAGTTTTTGAAAAAATGATTGAAGAAGGCATAAAAAACCGCTATATGCCCGGCTGTCAGGTGCTTGTTGCACGAAAAGGCGTTGTCATTCTCAATAAAGGCTACGGAAAATTCACTTATGATAAAAATTCGCAGGACGTAACCGACGAAACGCTCTACGACCTCGCTTCTGTTACAAAAGTTCTCTCCGTTGTGCCCGCGCTCATGCACTTGCGCGAAAAAAATCGCATGCGCTTAGAGCAGCCGATTTCTGACCATTTGGAGGATTTTTGCGGCACGGATAAGGAGTGTGTTTCGGTCAAACAAGCCCTTGCGCACCAAAGTTCGCTCTACCCCTACCTGCCTTTAGGCATGAATACGATTGCGGAAGAGGGCACCTCTTCACTCAACGCGCCGAATATCGGCGGCGAAGTAAACCCTTTTTCGGAGGCAATGGCTGATGAAGAATTTTCAGCCGAAGCCGAAAGTATGCTGTGGAAATGGGTGATTCAATCGCCCGTAAAAAAATCAAAAACAGGCTTTTTTCCCTACGTGTATGGCGATTTGCCTTTTTTGGTTTTGAAAAAAATGGCTGAAAATTTGCTCAAAAAAGGGCTTGATGAATTTGTGGAAGATAAATTAAGCCGCCCGCTCGGATTGAATAATTTGACTTACAATCCGATGGAAAAAATTGAGCAAGAGAAAATTGCGCCGACCTCTTACGACAGGCATTTGAGAAAAAAAATAACTTGGGGAGAAGTAAATGACAATGCAGCCGCCTTGCTCGGCGGAGTGTCAGGGCATGCGGGACTTTTTTCAAATGCTTATGACATAGCGGTTTATTCGCAAATGTTGATTCAAAAAGGGCAATACGGTAGTCAGAAATTTTTTGAAGAAAAAACGATTAAAGAATTTACCGCCCGACAATTTCCGTATTCGCGGCGCGGCGCAGGGTGGGACAAGGCGATTCCGGGCAATTTACAGCCTGCCGGGAAAACCGCTCCTGCCGAAACTTTCGGACATCGCGGCTATACCGGAACTTGTTTTTGGGTAGACCCCGTGAATGAAATAATTTTTGTTTTTCTTTGCAATCGCACTTATCCGAATGCCTCAAATTGGAAATTGAATAAAAGCGGTTTGCGCGAGCAACTCAACGATTTGATTCATGCGGCAATTATTCGTTGAAAAAATGAGGCTTTGAGTACATTTTTTTGAACTTTTTACCGCAGTAAAGAGACAGCAGTAAATTTTTTTTCAAAATGTTTCGCTCGAGTGTGCCGCAAGTTGTCAGCTTGCGATTCAACCTTAAGTTCGCAAGCTGTCAGTTTGCGGTACAATTTTTTACAAACCGTCTAAACTTTTACCGGATACGCTAATTTTAAAAATGGAACAACGCGAAAAACAGTGGCGACTTATTCTCGGTTTGATGGAAAACGAGGAAGATTTTTCCGAAAAAGAGCTTAAAATGCACCAAGCATTGAGTTTTCTTTACGAAAATGAACACAACACGCAGCGGACAGGCGGATTGAGCAGAAGTGCGCCGAAAGTGAGCCGTTGGTTGGGGGATATTCGCGAGTATTTTCCGCGTTCGGTTGTTAAAATTTTGCAAAAAGATGCGATTGAAAGACTCGGTTTGAAACAACTTTTGCTCGAACCGGAGACACTTGAAATGCTTGAACCCGATGCAAAATTAGTCGCAACCTTGATTTCTTTGAGCAAAGTAATGCCGGCGAAAACCAAAGAAACTGCCCGAATGGTGGTGCAAAAGGTTGTGGAAGCTATTCGACAAAAATTGCAATTTCGACTTGAAAATGCCGTGCGCGGCGCGATGACGAAAAATATCCGCAAACGAAACCCAAAACTTGCCGAAGTGAATTGGTTGCGCACTATCGAAAAAAATCTTAAAAATTATCGTCCGGAGTTAAAAGCTGTCATTCCCGAAAAAATTGTCGGCGCAGGGAGAAAAAGCGGCAACGTGAAAGAAATTATTATTTGCGTCGACCAAAGCGGTTCGATGGCAAGCTCTGTTGTTTATGCCGGAATTTTTGCGGCAGTTTTGGCTGCTCTGCCGGCATTGCGGACGCGCCTTTTGTATTTCGACACGGCGATTGCCGATGTGAGCGAGCAGTTGCATGACGTTACGGAATTGCTTTTTGGGGTTCAATCCGGCGGCGGAACGGACATAGCGAAAGCCCTTGCTTACGCCAAAACACTGCCCGAAAAATGCGAAAACACAATTCTTATCCTCATCAGCGACCTTTTTGAGGGGGGCGACCGCCGAAAATTGTTGCAAACTGCGGCGGAAATGAAAGCGTCGGGGATTAATTTTTTGTGTATGCTTGCACTTGATGATGAGGGGATTCCGGCATACGAACATTCTATTGCTCAATCATTTGCCGCATTGGAAATACCGGTTTTTGCCTGTACGCCCGATGATTTTCCGGATATTTTGGCGAAATATTTAACTTAGGCTGTTCAAATTTGCGACAAGGGAACAGCCTATAGTCAAAATTTTCCTACGGATTTTAACAAGTCTTAGGAAATGTATAATTACCAATCTTTTTTCTTTGAATCCACCCGAACATTATCCACGTATTTAATCCAATATGCATCTTTTACACCGATTTTAATTAAAAAATTCTTAAAATTATCGGCTTGTTGATAATCTCTGAAAGAAGCAATGGTGAATTTTTTCTTACCGTCAGGGTCAGTTTCGGCATGAAAACGGGGGTGATTGACGTATTTTTCGAGGTTTGTGTTCCGAATTGCACCGACTTGCACACGATAAACTTCCCCTTTGGTAAAATCGTCCTGCGTATTTTTAACATTATCGGCAGGTTTTTCTTCCTCCTTTTCTTCGGGAATTTCCGCCGCGGGGCGACCTTCTTGTTTCAAAGCGGCAATTTTTTCGTCTAATTCAGCGATTTTTTTTGCAAAATCACGTTGTTGCCTGTTGAGTGCATTTTTTTCGCCGTTTAATTTGTCATATTCTTCCATCATTTTGGCAAATTCTTCCACGCTCATGGCTTTTTTCTTTTTTTTCCATTCTTTGGTATCAATTTTTTGCGCAAAAGCGGGAAACGCAAAGGCGCAAAAAAAGCAAAGTGTTAGGGAAAGAAGTATATTTTTCATTTGAATTGATTTAGAGGTTTTTACTGCAAGCAATGTTTTTGTAGTCGGGTTCTTCTTTTTTAGCCTTGATAGCATTAATTTCTTCCTCGCTGAAAATGTCAGATACCGCAACTCTTTGATTGTCTTTGTAACAGATTATCCAAGCGTCTTTTAAGCCCATTTCGCAAAGATAATGTCTGAAAAGGTCAGCGTCCCAATAGTCGCGGAACGAGCCGATGATGTATTTTTGATTGCCGCTTTCGTCGGTTTCGACGACAAAACGGCTTTGAGAAATTTCCATTTCCAATTTCTTTTTGCTGTCAGGCGGCACGGTTGCGACTTGCACACGAAAACAAACGCCCTTTGAAAAATCTTCGATTTTGACGTTTGAAGGCGTGTTTTTTGGGTCGGATGTTTTTTTGCCGCCCGAATTTGTAACCGCAGGCGTTTGCGCGTTTTTTTGCAGCTCGGCAAGTTCTTCTTCTTTCGCAACTTTTGTTTTTGTGCTGAGGGGAACGGCTTTTTTCAATCCTTCGACTTCGGTTTTCAGTGCTTCAAAATCTGTAACAGTCCTTGCGAACTCTTCAACGCTCATGTCTTTAAATTTTTTTTTCCAACGCTTCATGTCATCTTGAGCATCGGCAAAATTTATGGTCAGGACGGAAAAAATCAAAAAAAGAATCGAATAGGCTTTCATATTTCAAAATTAAAAGTAAAAAATGTCTGTGTTTAAAGCGATGCAAAGTTAAAAACAATTCATTCAAAAATCAAAGGTTCGTTTGTTTATTGTGTATATCAATGTAAATGCCGGTTTTTATGTCCATGAGTCAACATCAAAATTCGGCGAAAGAATCAACCCTTTTTCTTTTGCAACTTGTTTAATTTTTGCTTTCCAAAATAAGCATTTTTCTTCCAAAACTTCCCCGCTCTCTTCCACAACGGAGCCGTCCTCTACAAGAAAATCAGGGTCTTCAACGACTTCATACAAAACATCGTGAATGAGCATGACCTCAAAACTAAAAAAAACAGGCTTCAAAACATCATTCAATGGCGAATCCTCTTCATATTGGCAAACGGGATATTCGCTGTCGGTCAATGGGCGCGTATCAAAACAATACACAATCGGCGAAAAATCGTAGGTTCGGAAAATTAAATGATGCAAGGGTTTTGCCGAATAATAATGCCGACGACGTTCATCGCTGATTTCTACATCTGATTCAAAAGGTGCAAAACCAAACTCCTGTGCAAAATCCAACAATTCGTCCGTAGACAAAATGCGCGAACCTAATATTTCGGCTCCGTTCCACTTTTTGAGAAAACTTTTGTAGGCATAAGGCAAACTCACGCCTAAAGCAGTTTCAACGTAATGCAAATCATCATCGCTTGCGGCTTTTTTGGCTAAGTTGAGATAATACTCATTCTTTGCATCTTTTGCCAATTCTTCTAACCATTCGTACATCGTGAGCAAATTTGATTACAGACATTCAAAAAACACTTCTATAAAACCCATGCAAGAAAGCAATTTTGCCTAAAATTAGGAAAAAAAATTATTTTTCAAGTATTTTTGATATTTTTTTCGCAAAGACGGAAAAGAAGATAAAAAAGTTTAAGGCTTTAAAAATTTGCTTAACTTTCAAAAAAACATTATATTTGCATTCACGGTTGCACCGAATTTACGCCCTTTTTGGCTGTCGTATGTTTGGGCTGCGCCGAATTTTTACCGACAATTCGGCAATTATTATTGGTGTTAAAAAATACAAAAAAAACATGATTACGGAAAAAAATTTGACCTCAGCGGAGGCAATGATGTTAGAAGACCGCTACGGAGCGCATAATTATCACCCTTTACCGGTCGTTTTGGACAGGGGACAAGGCGTTTTTGTTTGGGATTTGGAAGGAAAAAAATATTACGATTTTCTTTCGGCGTACAGTGCCGTGAATCAAGGACATTCGCACCCGCAAATTATCGGTGCTTTGACGGAGCAGGCGCAAAAAATAACGCTCACTTCACGCGCTTTTTACAACTCTGTGCTCGGCAAATGTGAAAAATTTCTTTGTGAATATTTTGGCTACGAAAAAGTTTTGATGATGAATACGGGCGCGGAAGCAAACGAAACTGCCATCAAAATTGCGAGAAAATGGGGCTATGAAGTAAAGGGAATCCCTGATAATCAAGCGGTTATTGTTGCGGCAAAACATAATTTTCACGGTCGTACTTCGACGATTATTTCTGCCTCAACGGACGATAACGCTACCAAAAATTTCGGTCCGTTTATGCCCGGTTTTGAAATTATTGAGTACAATGACCTCGCGTCGCTCGAAAAATCATTGCAAAATCCGCACGTTTGTGCCTTTTGGGTAGAGCCGATTCAAGGCGAAGCGGGCGTTTATGTGCCCGAAGACGGCTACATCAGCAAAGCGCAAGCCCTTTGCAAAAAATACAATGTCCTTTTTATGCTCGACGAAGTGCAAACAGGCGTTGCGCGGACGGGGAAATTATTGGCTTGCGACCACGAAAATTTCAGACCCGATTTGTTGATTCTCGGAAAAGCCCTTTCCGGCGGCGTTTACCCTGTTTCTTGCGTACTGACGCGCGATGAGGTGATGGGCATCATCAAACCCGGACAACACGGCTCAACTTTCGGCGGAAATCCGCTTGCATGCGCGGTTACGATGGCGGCTTTGACGGTTATCAAAGAAGAAAAACTTACCGAAAACGCCGAAAAAATGGGCGAAATTTTCCGTATGCGCATGAATGATATTGCCAAAAAACGCCCGCAAACCATCTCACTCGTGCGCGGAAAAGGCTTATTGAATGCGATTGTCATCAACGACAGCCCCGCGAGCGAAACGGCATGGAATATTTGCCTCGAATTGAAAGAAAACGGCTTGCTTGCCAAACCGACACACGGAAATATTATCCGGTTGGCACCGCCTTTGGTCATCAATGAGGAGCAAATCCATGATTGTTGCGATATTATCGAAAAATCTTTGCAAAAATTTTAACACTTTTTTAGCCGCAAAGTGTGCCGCAATCGGATAAATTTCGGGACATTTTGCGGCTAAATTTGTTAAATGGCATAAACTACTCTGATTTGTTGTTTGGCAAGTATTTTTCTTGCTTTTTTAAAATTTTTCGTAAAGCCCAAAATAAATCCTCCGCCTCCCGCTCCGCAAAGTTTAAGCGTGAAATCGCCCGATTGCAGCCCTTCTGCCCATATTTTTTGATAAAGACTCGGAATCATATTGCTCAAATTGTCGTATTGAAAACGAGAAATTTCTGCTGCATTTTGATGCAAGTTTGCGATTTGATTGCCTAAAAAATCCGCTATCGAAAGATTATTGTAGGTGTAAAGTTCATTTTTGCATTGATTTAAAAAAGTTTCATTTTTGCATTTTTCCAAAAATAAATTAACCAAAGGCTCGGTTCGGCGCGGTCTTGTGGTATTGAGCAAAAAAATTGCACCGCCGGTGTCCTCAAATTGCGGTATTTCCGTGATGACGATTTCGTTTTTTGATTTTATTAACAAAGGTTTGTTCAAGTAACAAATCAAAGGGTCGAAGCCGGAACTCGAACCGTGAAAATGCGCTTCCATTGCGCCGAAAATTTTTTTCAACTTTAAAATTTCTTCGCCGGAGGGTTTTCCGTTTAAAAAAATTTTATTCCGTGCATATCGTTCGTATACGCTTGCCGTCAGCGCGCCCGAACTGCCGATTCCGAAACCTTGCGGAATACTTGATTCAAAAAACAAACCCTGTTCGATATCGAAATCCATGGAGGTAAAATCGAAATCTACGCCTAAATCGGGGATATTTTTCAGATGTTCGGCAAGAGCCGCTATTTCCTGATTGCTGTGCTGCACTTTGGGCGAAACTTGGCTTAACTCCCTGAAAATCAATCGTCCCTGAAATAAATCGTAAGGAACGGCAAGCCCCATGGCATCGTGAATGATGCAATATTCTCCGAAAAGCAGAATTTTTGAATTAAAATTTATATTCGTTTGCATGCTAAAAAAATTAAAAAGCCTATTGCTTTTGCCGCAAAATTGCCGAAATTTCCTGCGCGCAAAGTTAGGAAATTAAATCTCAAAAGAGAATCCGCTGCACACAAGTCCCGAATATTCCGACTGCCCTTGTTTTTTTCTCAAACAGCTGTAGCACAATGATTTATGTTTTAATGAAGACACAAACAAAGGCGAACTAAGTTACAAATGCTTTTTTTGCTTTTGACATTTTTAATTACTTTGCCCTATATTTGCAGGGTAACCCTCGCCGTTTTTGTGTCTTCACAAACGACTTCGTTCAATTAGCAAAGCAAGTCGCTTGTGAGGACACAAGCAACGGCGGAAGGTAATCACAACTAAATCCCTATTTTTGAAACTTTTAATTTTGTTGTAAATGCCCTATATTTGCAGGGTAATCACAACACTGGCGAATTGCAAAGCCCGACCGTCTTGGTTGTAAATGCCCTATATTTGCAGGGTACTCACAACTTGCCGTAAACATACCTGTTTGGACATAGTGTTGTAAATGCCCTATATTTGCAGGGTAATCACAAC
>JBPOJO010000777.1:0-3201 GCA_052033485.1 Bacteroidota bacterium
ATGAATTATAGTGATAAAACACTGTTTGATAGCTAATTTTCTTTTTCTTGAAGAATTTTTCTAATGGCAATAAATGCCACTGAACGCCTGTTTTGAGCTTATACATGATGGCTCTAAAAATAGCGAAAAGAGGAAACGAAATACGGCGACCTGTTTTTTTTTCTCAAAATGTAAGTTGAAAATTTTTTTTATGCTAATTTTGTGTGTGGTTTTCATCGTTTTTTTGATTTGAAGGCGAGATGTCAAATCTTTGAACGTGAAAACCGCTTTTTTGGGTTTGTTTTGAAATGAGTACATGAAAAAATTACTTTTATTTTTCGGAAAAATTTTTCCGTTCTTTCTTTGTTTTCTGTTTAATTTTTTAGTGTTCGGACAAGAGGCTAAATTAGTTGAAAAAGAGGCTTTTTCTCTTTCAAAAGAAGAAAAATTAAAAATCTACAGCCTCACATTGGAGCTGAACAGTACGCAACTTCCCGCCGAAATTTCGGATTTTGAAAACCTTTTTGTACTCACAGTAATTGCCGAGAACAAAATAAAGTTACCGAAATCATTAAGAAAACTTAAAAACCTTAAAAAATTAGCATTTCGTCAACCCGACATCAACCGAGATGCTTTTTTTAAAGAAGATGTTTCGAAAATGGACGACAGCACCAAAAAATATTATTATGAAAAGATTTACGCTGAAATTGACAGTTTTAAAAATGCACGTTTGCCGCTGAAAGTAAAATTTGTAGCTTTACCGCAAGTAGTGAGTCTTTCTTATGGCGCTTGCAGCTTGAAAAAATTCCCGAACAATGCACGGAAGTTGCGGGCTTTGCAGGAATTAATTCTCACCGGCAATTTTTTGCGCGAAGTACCGAAAGCGTTGACTCGTTTCAAAAATTTGAAAGAAGTTGTTTTGAATCAAAATCAAATTTCTTTGCAAAAAAAAGTTGAATACCAACGCTTGAAGCATATTCCGTCAATTTATTTGGCAAAAAACAGTATCAAATCTTTAAATGAAAATGTGATTTATTTTAAAAATGCTTCCCGTTTGAATTTTGCAGACAATAAAATTTCTTTTGTGCACGAAAAAATATTTGATGCGGAAAATTTGCGCGGAATTGTGCTTTACAAAAATCAACTGACCAATTTTCAAATTCCCGCAGGAAAATGGCAAAAGTTAGAAGATTTGGATTTGTACTACAATCGTTTGACCGCCTTTGAAAGTCGCGGCGAGGGGGAATTTTTGCCTGCTTTGCAAAACTTGTATTTAGCATTTAATAACATTTCGGACATAACCAATCGCATTTCGCATTGCAAAAATTTAGAAGAAGTGTATCTGCACCACAATAAGTTATCAAATATTCATGAGGGGTTTGCAAAATTGCCTAATATTCGAATTTTTCATGCGAATAACAACTATTTGAGCACATTTCCGGATTTTTTATTGCGCCTCAAAAATCTTGAAGAATTAACACTATACAATAATTCCATTAATTCTTTGCCTTCACCTGATGACTTAAAAAATTTCACTTCGCTCAAAAAATTTTTTTTCGCAGGCAATCTTTTTGACACAAAAAAACTTGAAGAACCTGCGTATCGTAATTTATTGCAGGAATGGGAAAAAAGGGCGGTTAATGTTGATTTTTAGGAATTAGACAACAAACCTATAAGGTCTTAAATGAAAATTTTCGCAACAAAATAGCCGAGAAATTGTTATCATTGAGAATTTATTTGTATTTTTGTTTTCGATTGCGGCAGATTGAAAGGCAAAGATGCTTTTTTGCCGATAAACAAAAAAATATGAATGTTTTTGACACCAATATTGAAATTGCCCGTTTTCAAAAACTCATTGAAGAACGTCTGAGTGCGAGTACGGTCGTTTTTGATTTTGCGCAAGAAAACGGCAATGTTCGCCTGAACCTTATTACCGTCAATCCGCGTCATAATCAATCTTTTTTATTTCGAACCGAGTTTGGTATGGACAAAATAGACGCACTTCGAAAAATTTTGAGCTACCTTGACAACTACAAAGAGCATGAAAATTCGTATACCGTGCAGTGGATTTTGACAGGTAACCATGACTTGCAAACGTCATATTTTCGTGCTAAAAATATTTATGAAGCACTTGATAAACTTTTTTTTGGGCGAGAGCCTAATTCGCTGACAGTTTTCAGCGTCGTGATGAATCCGATAACTTAAAAAGGGGCAAAATGATAAATGTAACAGAAAAAGCTAAAGAAAAAATCTTGCAGATTCGCCATTCCGAAGGACACGACAATGACGCAAATATCAGAGTTGCAGTCAAAGGCGGCGGTTGTTCGGGTTTGATGTACGACTTGCTTTTTGATACCGAACTGAAATCTTCCGACGAAGTTTTTGAAGACAGAGGAATCAAAATTTTAGTAGATAAAAGAAGCATGCTTTACCTTCTCGGTACGACCTTGGATTTTTCGGACGGCTTGAACGGAAAGGGTTTTCAATTTATTAATCCCAACGCTTCTCGAACTTGCGGTTGCGGAGAAAGTTTTTCCGTGTAGCCTATAATGTGTAGCACTGCGAGTCAATTTTCGCAGCGCTACGCAGGAAACTATAACAAATGACATGGTTGATTTGCATTGCAATCTCCTTTTCCGGTCAACATTTGCAATTTTCTGTCGGTATTCTGCAAAAAAGATAAATTTTATAGTTTTTACGATTATTTAGAAAAAAAAGTACTATAAGCCATTATAAACACTTGAGAGTTTTATATAAAAAGCTACATTTGTAAAAAAAAACAAGCATGGAAAGCCAAAAAAGAGTTTTATTTCCTTACGGCGTGAGTAATTTGGAGCAAGTTACTACGGGCAACTACGTTTTTGTAGATAAAACACCGTTTATTGAAAAAATTGAACATTCCGGAGATGTTTTTGTTGCATTTTTGCGTCCGCGCCGATTCGGAAAAAGTCTTTTTTTATCGCTTTTGGAGCACTATTACGACATCAACAGAAAAGAAAAATTTGATAAATTATTTTCAACATTTTATATCGGAAAAAATCCGACTCCATTGGCAAATCAATTCCGCATTTTGAAATTTGATTTCAGCGGAATTGATACGAAAACAGCGGAAAGCACATACAAGGGGTTCTTGGAAACCATCAGAGTATACTTGAGCCGGTTTTGTGACTTGCATGGTTTTAGACCTGATGTAAAAAATGTTATTATTTCACAACAAACTCC
>JBPOJO010000055.1:0-9949 GCA_052033485.1 Bacteroidota bacterium
AAAACACTTTACAGAAAACAACATGACAGTACTTTTTTTGGATTTTTTGGATATTCACGGCTTGGCTGAAAGTATATACTTTTACACCGCAGCAATTTCTTCGGCTTTCATTGTTTTACGATTTATCGGAAGTCTTTTCGGCGCGGAACTCGACAAGGATTTTGATTTGCATCTCGGAGACGCAGAATTAGGCGATTTGTCATTTTCCGCTTTTGCGATGCTTTTTGCTGTTTTCGGTTGGGCGGGCTTTTTAGGCGGTCGAATGACAGATTTTTCTCCTCTGTCTGTTTTCGGAATTGCCTCCATTGCAGGATTATCCGGCTTTGTTGCGGCAGTTTTTATCTTAAATAAACTTAAAAAACTTGAAAATTCCGGCAATACTGAGTTAAAAAATGCGGTCGGAACAGTCGGTGAAGTTTATTTAACCATTCCCGAAAATGATTCGGGGCAAGTGCAAATTGTCGTGCAGGGTAAATTACAAATTCTCAATGCACGCTCGGACGGCGAGCGTATTCCGACAGGTGAAAAAGTGTATGTTTATGAAATTGAAAACGGTTTGTTGAAAGTGATTCGACATTCGGAAAAATAAATTGTTTTTTTTACCTAAATTGTTCAAACATGGAGTTTTTGTTAGGTCTTTCGGGAATTGCAATTTTTTTACTTTTCATCCTTAGTGCGTACATCCTTTCTCGCTACAAAAGATGCCCATCCAATAAAATTTTGGTCGTTTACGGCAGCGTCGGAAAGGGCAAAAGTGCGAAGTGCGTGCACGGCGGGGGTACATTTGTACTTCCGATTATTCAAGATTGGCAATTTTTGAACTTAAATCCCATTCCGATTGAAGTTGATTTGCGCAATGCACTTTCCAAACAAAATATTCGCATCAACACCCCAAGCACTTTCACCGTTGCGATTTCGACTAACGAAATTATCATGCCGAATGCTGCCGAGAGATTGCTCACGCTTAACGAGCAAGAGATTAAGAATCAGGCACTTGACATTATTATCGGACAGTTGCGTTTGGCGATTGCGACACTCACAATTGAGGAAATTAATCAAGACCGCGAGCAATTTTTGTCCCTGATTAATAAGCACGTTACCTCCGAATTGAATAAAATCGGCTTGGAATTAATCAACGTCAACATCAAAGACATCACGGACGAATCGGGCTATATAGAGGCTATCGGAAAAAAAGCTGCCGCCGAAGCAATTAATGTTGCACGTGTGCAGGTCGCGGAGCAGGAAAGAAGCGGCACAATCGGGCAAACCAAAGCGCAACGTGAAAAAGAAGTGCAAGTTGCCGTTGAGTTGGGACAGTCCGAAGAGGGACGAAAAGCTGCCGATACCAAACGACGAATTGCTGTCGCGGAGTTGGAAAAAAACGCCTCTGTTGCCGAAACAAAAGCGTTTGAGGAAAAACAGGTCTCCATCGCGATTGAAGAATCCAAAGGCGAGCAAGGCAGAAAAGAAGCCGATGCTGCAAGACGTGTAAAAATTGCCGACTTGGAAGCCTCTGCCGTGGAGGGTGAAAATATCTCAAAAGCAAAAGTTGCCGAATACAACGCAACTTTGACGGAAAGAGCCGCCGAAGCCAAACGCCGTAGCGAAGTCGCGAACGCACTTGCCTTAAAGGAAATTATTGATGCCGAAAAAACTTCAGAATTGGCACGTTTGGAAAAAGATGAAATCATCAAAAAAGAAATTGCCAAAAGAAAAGAAGAAATCGAAGCCGAAGCCGATGCCGAAAGAATCAGACGAATTGCGCGCGGCGAAGCAGACGCAACTTTGATGAAATATACCGCCGAAGCCGAAGGTTTGAAAAAATTGCTCGAAGCAAAAGCTAACGGTTATCGCGAAATTCTTGCCGCAACGGGCGGAGATGCGGCAGCAGCGGGAACGCTTTTGCTCATAGAAAAATTAGAATCGCTTGTTGCCAAACAAACCGAAGCAATTTCTAATCTCAAAATTGATAAAATTACTGTTTGGGAAAACGGCGGCTCGGAAAAAGGCGGTGCTATGTCAAATTTTGTTAAAAATTTCATCGGCACTTTACCCCCGATTCACGAACTCGCCTCGCAAGTCGGCATTGAATTACCGCAATATTTAGGCAATTTGTCGAAAGAAGTCAAAGCCGAAGAGTTGGATGAAGAAAAGCAACAGCCAAAAAATTGAAATAAACCGGTCTGACGTTTTTTTTATTTATTCTAAAAGCAATCGGATTCTCTTTGCCCTTGTTTGTATAACACATTGTATAACAGTTGTTTGCGATAACATTTGCAAGGGCAAAGGAAGCCGACGGCATCATGGCGATGCAGTTTGTAAGAGTACAAAGCAGGAGCTAATCTTCCGATTTAGTGTGTCAGTTGTTTTTTTTGAATCAAAAAAAATGTATTTTTTACCAATCTATGGACAATTTTGAGGAATATTTTAGGCAAGGAGAACCCGACAAAGTTGAAAAAGCGATAACTTGGAAGACAGCCATCGGTCTGCAACAAGTTGACGGTTTAAAGCCGTCTGATTATCTCATTGATACTGCAAAGGAAAATATTGACGGAAATATTAACATTCAGGAGGTAATTCAACGTATAGATATTTACTACCGACTGCAAACCGAAAAGGACTCGGAGAAACGAGCCGAAGAAGCTGACAAAGTGTCGGCAAGAATGGCAGAAATACTTAACGAAAAGACTTTTGCCTTTTCCCCCGCCGAGTATTTGACAATTCACCGCAGGTTATTTCAAGATGTTTTCGCTCAAGCAGGCAAAATTCGCAACTACAATATTACCAAAAAAGAGTGGGTTTTAGACGGAGAAACAGTTCTTTATGCAAGTGCGGAAAGTTTAAAAGATACGCTCGATTATGATTTTGAACAAGAAAAAAAATTTGCTTACAAAGGACTAAATTTGCAAGAAATTATAGAACATATTGCCGTTTTTATATCTTTTTTGTGGCAAATTCATGTTTTTGGAGAAGGAAACACAAAAACTGCTGCAATTTTTTTGATAAAGTACCTCCGTAAATTGGGTTTTAAAGAAGTTAATAAAGATGCTTTTGCAGAGCACTCTTGGTATTTTCGCAATGCTTTGGTACGAGCAAATTACGAAGATTTAACAAAAAATATTTACAAAACGGACGTATTTCTTATTCGATTTCTGTCAAATCTCTTGTTGAAAAAAAATTATCTCCTCAAAAACAGAGAAATGCACATTCATTTTGATGCAAATATTTGATAAAAGTGAAAAAACCGCCGCCTGACTTTGTGCTTCTCTTTGGGAAGTTGTAATTTTTGTTCTTAATTTGCCGAAAAAATTATGGACACTTTTCAAATCCTTCGGGCAAGCGCAAATGATGCTGAAAAGCTGCAAAAAATTGCGCAAAGGACTTTTTTTGAAACTTTTGAGGCGGTTAATTCCGCCGAAAATATGCAATTTTATCTCACTAATAATTTCTCGCTCGAGAAATTAACATTGGAATTGCAGTGCTCACAGTCAGAATTTTATTTTTTGCAGTGCAATAATGAAATTCTTGCTTACTTAAAAATTAATTTCGGGGAAGCGCAAGTCGAAAAAATGCTTGATAATGCAGCCGAAATTGAAAGATTATATGTTTTGAAAGATTTTCAAGGCAAAAATATCGGAAATCTTCTGATGGAAAAAGCTTTTCAAAGTGCTGCCGTCAATAACTGCCGCTGCGTTTGGCTCGGTGTGTGGGAGCATAATGTCAAAGCAATTCGATTTTATCAAAAATTGGGTTTTGTCGAATTCGACAAACATCTTTTTGTTTTGGGCGATGATAAACAAACCGATATTTTGATGAAAAAATATTTCTAATGATTTAGAAGCACAAAAAAGGCGACAGACTTAATTTCTGTCGCCTTTTTTATTTACAAGCTAATTTTTTTCCGTACTATTCCGTCGGTTTGGCAAGCAATTCTTGCAGACGATAACGAAGTTTCGGATAAAAAAATACAAAATTTGCAGCCATGCTCAACAAATAAACCGTCAAGAGCGTTTCGGGGTGAGCATTCACTTCTACATAGCGTATTCCCGTTATTTTTTCAAAAGCCAAATAAACAACAACTCCGAAAAGCGGCATCGCGACGATTGACCACACATTGGAAAGCATCTCAAAACGTGAATATGTTTTTTGCTTGCCGAGCTTCATGGCGGTCATAAAAACGACAAACGCAATGAATAAAACATAACTTATAACGGACATTTGCTCCGCTTGATAATTCCCGCCGAACGGACGCATCTGCTCATTGACAAACAATAACATCAAAATATTTAAGATGACAAATCCCGCAAAACTCGCAGCAGATATAAAAAAGTCCGACAATTTGAGCAATGAAAAAAGCTCTAAGGCTAAAGCAAGCGGGAAAATTAAGGCAAGTCCCCAATAATAAGCATATTTTCGCTCACTCTCCAAAAAGCGATGAGAAGAAGAAATTTTATACAACTGATTGCTCAAACGATATTTCATGTCATCAGTTGCAAAGTAATGAAAATCTCCGTTTTTATGCGAAAGCAAAATATCCTCAGCCGAACCCGGAATATCTATTCCGTATTTTGAAAATACTGCCTTATATGCCTCTACCGCTTGTTTACCGCCGTCTTTTTTAAATTCGGCTTGCACTTTTTTCCAAAGTGTTGCATCGTCCGAATCGTAGCGCGCGTAGGAAGTTGAGTAATAGTCATAAAAATAAAAGCGACGGAAATTGTAGTGGTTATCATTCACCTGCGCAATTTCGAGATATTCGGGGGACTGAATTAAAACTTTGTACTTTAAATGTTCGCCCTCATGAAGCGGAAAAAACACATTGCCGATGTTCAATATTTCATTTTCCTTTTGCAACACATCAACCGTAGTAATATCCGCAATCCTTTGAGAATAAATCTGATACGACATCAAAGGCAACATTAAGGACAGTCCCGCACCTGCCGCATAAACGGCAAGGCGAACGTAATGTGCCATATACGGCAATTTTCCGAACGAACGTTCCGTCGAAAATTTGCGGAGTTGAAATGCCCAAACTATCGGAATTATCGCCGCAGGTATGCCCGATGCCCAAAGAATTAAATATTCCGTGTCCGAAGACGTTAATTCTAAGGGGGTTGTACTTGCGATTGCGCCGCAAAAAAGAGCGGCAAGCCCCCAAAAATAAAGCAAATAATGAAAGCGAGTCGACCACATAAATGGACTGCGTAAAAGCAGATAGCGGTCAAATTTTTTCATAAAATTCGGAAGAAATTTTTCCATTGTTCAATAGTTTTGTGAAAAGTTTTTTTGCAATGTCAGATGAATATGGTACAATTTCACAGAATGAAATCGGCGGTACACTCTTTGCAATATAACGAGTTTTTTTCGCAAAGGTTGCTTTTTTGTGAAAAAATGATTTTAGCTCAATAAATTATCTTTTTTTGGTAAATTTCGCCGATTTTTCGCGTCAACAACGCTTTTGAAAAATCCTTCATTTTGTTTTTCATTAATTATTCTTACTTGAAATGAGAAGTTATCTTGATTTGATTAAACACACTTTTTATTTCGATACGCCTGATTTTACCGTCGAAAACGGTGAATTGCACTTCAACGGTGTTCGTCTTATGCCTTTAATTGAGCAATACGGAACGCCGATTCGCCTCACGTATCTCCCGAAAATTGGGCAAAATATCGCTCGTGCGCGAAGTTTTTTCAGTGAGGCTATCAAAAAAAATAACTACGAAGGCAGCTACACTTATTGCTACTGCACCAAATCTTCTCATTTCAGTTTTGTGGTCGAAGAAGCCTTAAAAAATGACGTTCACCTCGAAACTTCCTCTACTTTTGACATTTTTATCATTCGCAATCTTTTTGAAAGAGGGCTGATTGATAAAACTAAAATGATTATCAACAACGGCTTTAAAAGGAAAGAATATGCGGAGCAAATTGTCGGTTTACTCAACGACGGCTTCGAAAATTGCATTCCCGTTTTGGATAATACGGAGGAAATTAACTATTATCAACACGGTGTTAACGGAAATTTAAAAATCGGAATCAGAGTAGCGAGCGACGAGCAACCCGATTTTGAAGTCTATACCTCCCGACTCGGCATTCGTTACAGTGAAATTATTCCTTTTTTTAACGAAAAAATTGCCGGAAATTCTAAAATTACCTTAAAATTGATGCACTTTTTCATTGATTCAGGCATCAGGGACACGGTTTATTTTTGGACTGAATTGAACAGTTTTATCAATATGTATTGCGAATTGAAAAAATTGTATCCCGCCCTCGATACGCTTGATATAGGCGGCGGATTGCCGATTAAAAATTCGCTCGGTTTTGAGTACAATTACGAATACATGATGAACGAAATTGTCAAAGCCATTCAATTTGTTTGCAAAAAACACGGTGTTGCCACGCCGAATATTGTTACCGAATTCGGCTCATTCACCGTCGGTGAAAGCGGCGCAATGATATACAGTGTTTTGGCGCAAAAACAACAAAACGATAAAGAACTTTGGTATCTGCTCGACGGCTCTATCATTACGCATTTGCCCGATGTTTGGGGTTTGAACCACAAATTTATTACTTTGCCGATAAATAATTGGGAAAACGAATATGCGCAAATTTATCTTGGCGGCATCACTTGCGACAGCCACGATTATTATTCTGCACAGGCAAATATGGCGAAATTAATGTTGCCGCGTTTCGAAAAAGGGCTTCAACAATACATCGGATTTTTCAATATGGGCGCGTATCAAGAAAGCCTTGCAGGTTACGGCGGCATTCAACACTGTTTGATTCCCGCTCCGAAACACGTTTTGGTCGACCTTGATGCAGACGGAAATGTCAGAACCGAACTCTATCGCCCCGAACAAACCGCGCAATCCATGCTTGATATTCTTGGTTATGTCGGAATGAAATTTCCGAAAAACGAACCCGAGGAGAAGGTCATTGCGCCCGTAAAAATTGAGAAAATTAAGAAGGAAAAAAAGGTAAAGGGCGAAAAAGAAAAGAAAAAAAGTAAGAAAAAGGCTGAAAATTAGTTGCTCGTTTGTGAATTGTTAAAAAAAAACTAACCCGCAATTTTACTTGCGGGTTAATTTTTTCAAAGAAATGTGAATTTATTTTGATTTGTACAATTCGAGTCTGTTTTGCGCCTTTCTGCGCGGGAAATAGTTGTTTTCCGTTTTCGTATCTGCAGTTTCAAAATTCGGGTCGAGCACAAAAGAAACAACTTGTTTTTGAAAACCGAAAGTTTTGAACACTTTTTTATTGTCCAATTTCCAAATTTCGGCAGGCAATTTTTTGATTTCTTTGCTGCCGTCTGCAAAAGTAAATTCGACAATAACCGGCATGATTAAGCCGCCGAGATTTTCAAATTCGAGTTCATACACGAAAAAGCCTTTTTCAAAAAATACACGTTCTTCATCGGTTAGATTTTTAGGCATTTTAACTTCTTCGGGCTTTTCATCGTCCTTGCTGTTTCGTTTTTCGGTATAGCTGTCAATCAGTTCGGGTTTGAGTTCGGTCAAAGTTTTTGCGACTTCTTTTTCATTGCGAATATCCGCAATGTATTGATTTTCAGGCGAATATGCTTCTTGTGTAGACATGACTTGTGAGCTTCCTTTTTGCTCAAACGTATTCACATTATTGAGAGAAATATCCACAAAATCATTGGTGTAAAACCAACCGCGCCAAAACCAATCCAAATCAACGGCAGAGGCATCTTCCATCGTGCGGAAAAAATCTGCGGGAGAAGGGTGTTTGAAAGCCCAACGGCGCGAATATTCTTTGAACGCATAATCAAAAAGTTCGCGCCCCATGATGGTTTCGCGCAAAATGTTGAGTGCGGTGGCGGGTTTTCCGTAAGCGTTGTTGCCGAGTTGTGCGATGGATTCCGGATTTGTCATAATCGGCACTTGCAAATTTTTATCCATTGCCATATAATCGGTTATTTTATAGGCGGGTCCGCGTCTCGACGGGTAATTTCTTTCCCATTCTTGCTCCGAAAGATATTGCACAAAAGAGTTTAAACCCTCGTCCATCCATGCCCATTGACGTTCGTCAGAATTGATAATCATGGGGAAAAAATTATGACCGACTTCGTGAATAATGACAGAAATCATGGCATATTTTGTCCTTTCGGAATAAAAATCTTTTCCTTCGGGACGACCGCCGTTGAAACAAATCATCGGATATTCCATGCCCCAAACGGGACCATGTACGGAAATTGCGACGGGGTAAGGATAGGGAATGGTGTATTTTGAATATACCTTTAATGCGTGCGCTACGGCTTCCGTCGAATATTTACCCCAAAGCGGATTGCCCTCTTTCGGGTAAAAAGACATCGCCAAACTTTCTTTGCCCTCCGCTTTGACCGCCATTGCGTCCCAAATAAATTTTCGCGAACTTGCAAAGGCAAAATCGCGGACGTTATCGGCTTTGAAAACCCACGTTTTTTTGTTCGTTGCTTTGTTTTTTTCTCTGAGAACAGCTTCTTCTTCGGTGGCAATCAGGACGGGTTTGTCATAAGATTTTTTTGCTTCCTCCATTCTTTTGAGCTGTACGGGCGACAAAACCGCGCTCGGATTTTGCAAAACACCGGTTGCGGCAACAAGATGGTCTTCGGGGACGGTAACGGCGACTTTATAGTTGCCGAAAGTGAGGGCAAACTCGCCTCTTCCCAAAAATTGTTTGTGTTGCCACCCATTGACATCGTCGTAAACCGCCATACGCGGGAAAAATTGCGCCATTTCATAGAGGACATTGCCGTCTTCGGGAAAAAACTCATAGCCCGAACGCCCGCCTTGCTTTTTGTGGTCATTGATATTGTACCACCATTTGACCGAAAAAGTAAAACTTTGTCCTTTTTTGAGCGGAGCGGGCAAATCAATGCGCAACATGGTTTTATTGACGAAATATTTCAAATTTTTGCCGTCTTTTGATTTGACAAAATCAATTTTAAAACCGCCGTCGTAAGATTTTTCGGTCATTTCTTTGGCTTCGTTCATGCTCAAAGTTTTTCTTTCAAAGCGCGAAGTTTCGGAGGTAAAAGTTTCGGAGGTTTTCTCAAAAAGATTTTGGTCGAGTTGCAGCCATAGATAGGTCAGTTCATCGGGCGATTGATTAAAATAGGTGATGGTTTCGACTCCTAAAAGTTTTCGATTCTCATCATCAATTTCGATGTTCATGTCATAGTCAGCGCGCTGCTGCCAATATTCATGTCCGGGTGCGCCTGAGGCAGTTCGGTAATTATTAGGGGTCGGTAAAAGCTCTTCTAATTGTTTAAAAGCTGTTACATAAGTGTAATTTTGAGCAAAAACAGGCTCAACTAAATAGAAAAAAAAGCAAAGACAAGAGAAAAAAATTTTTTTCATGGTAAAGAAGTTAAATAAATAAGGCAAATTGATATTTTTTCTGTACAAAAACGGTGCAATTTAAACAATGAATTGTTTTTTTTTAATTTTTTTTGCGGAATGAAATGTTATATTGTCTAAAAATTTACAAAACGGGGAGAGATTTATTTTGAAAGTAATAATCAATTATTTTCACCCTTGTTTTTGTCTTCTCAAACGACCTCGTGATTCGGTAGGTTTTGTCGTTTGTGAAGGCAAAAGCAAGGGTGAAAAAATATACTATTCCTAACGGAACAAGCAAGAGAATCTGAACAATTTACTGCCAATGCAACGCCTAAAGGCGTATTTTTGTGTCGGCAGCCACTTTATATTGGCAGAAAAATCAGGTACTCTTCTTGCAAAATGTCCCATCAGGGATTGATTTTAAGCAAAACATTTTTGAAAATCCTTAAATTAACAGCGTCGGGCAGATGTTTCTTAAACCATTGCCTGCCTTTCTTCCTCAAAAATTTCAACAACTTGATTCATGCTCACCAAATTACTTGTTGCCCTGCTTAAAAGTTGATTTTTTACATTTCTAATTTCTGCTTCGGCATTGATAATGGTTCTGC
>JBPOJO010000366.1:0-7527 GCA_052033485.1 Bacteroidota bacterium
AAATTTGTTTGTAATGATTCTAAATTGTATTTTTGCGACAAATAATTTTTTTCTACAATGAACAAATTTTTTCTCACCTTGCTCTTAGCTTTGAGCGCGTTTTCCGCCCTTTTTGCACAGGAAAAGCATCTCGGCAACATCAAAAAACTCACTTTCGGAGGCGATAACGCGGAAGCATATTTTTCTCCTGACGGAACAAAATTGAGTTTGCAAGTTACCAACCCCGCCGTCGGTGCAGCTTGCGACCAAATCTATATGCTTGATTTAAAAGCACTTAAAGGAAATTCAAGCGATTTAAAATTGCTCTCAACCGGTAAAGGACGAACAACTTGCTCCTATTTTATGCCCGACGGCAAACACATTCTTTATGCTTCCACACACGAGCGCAACGAAGCCTGCCCCGAACCACCGAAAAGCTACAAAGGAAAATATGTTTGGGCGATTTACCCCGATTTTGATATTTATGCAGCCGATTTATCCGGAAAAATTGTTAAAAAATTGACCGATGAAAAGGGCTATGATGCCGAAGCAACCGTTTCGCCCGACGGTAAAAAAATCGTTTTTACCTCCATGCGTTCCGGCGATTTGGAACTTTACACCATGAATATTGACGGCACAAACGTCAAACAAATCACTTTTGGTTTGGGTTACGACGGCGGTGCATTTTTTTCGCCTGACAGCAAAAAAATCGTTTTTCGCTCTTCACGCCCAAAAACCGACGAAGAGGTGAAAGAATACAAAGAATTACTTGCGCAAAATTTAGTCGCCCCGACCGAAATGGAACTTTTTGTCTGCAATGCGGACGGCTCTGATTTAAAGCAAGTTACGTATCTCGGCAAAGCCAATTGGGCTCCATTTTTTCACCCTGCCGGCAAAAAAATAATTTTTTCCTCCAATCACCACTCTACGCGCGGTTATGATTTTCAATTGTATTGCATCAATCTCGACGGAACCGGTTTGGAACAAATCACCTTTGAAAGCGAATTTAACGCCTTTCCGATGTTTTCTCCCGACGGTAAAAAACTTGTTTTTTCGAGCAACCGGCAGCAATCAGCCGCTCGCGAGACAAATGTTTTTTTGGCAGATTGGATAGATTTTGACGATAAAGAAAAGGTTAACCCTGAGGAATTGAAAAAAAATACTGCTTTTTTAGCCTCAGATAAGTTAAACGGGCGTTTGGCAGGTTCGGAAGGAGAAAAATTAGCTGCGGAATACATCGAAAAGCATTTTAAAAAGGTCGGTTTGAAACCGCTCGACGGAAAATCTTTTATGCAAATATTCGACTATTCGTATAATCCTGACCCGCATCAAAGCGAAACTAAAACGAAAGTAACCGTTACTGCCCAAAATGTCGCCGGTTATTTGGACAACGGGGCGGCAAAAACCGTCATTATCGGTGCGCATTACGACCATTTAGGCTTAAATGAGCGGCATCATTCGACGGCACCGAACGCAAAAAACGAAATTCACAACGGCGCGGACGACAATGCGTCCGGCGTTTCGGCGATGATGGAGTTGGCAAGGATTTTTTCACAAAATAATGTCAAAGAAAAATCAAACTTTGTTTTTGTCGCTTTTTCCGGCGAGGAAGACGGCTTGATGGGGTCAAAACATTTTGCAGACATTATGAAAGGAAAATTCCCCGCGCCCTCCGTCATGCTCAACATGGATATGGTCGGACGACTCGACAGCATGAAAAATTTTAACATTCACGGAGTCGGAACGGGCGATGGATTTGTCGACTTGGTCAATCGTTTGAAACCCGCCGGTTTTAACCTTTCTTTAGATTCGAGCGGAGTCGGACCTTCTGACCACACGTCATTTTATCTCAAAGATATTCCCGTTTTGTTTTTCTTCACCGGCTTGCACACGGATTATCATAAACCCTCTGATGATACCGAAAAAATAAATTTCAGAGGTTTGCAACTCACAACGGAGTATGTTTTGCGCATTGCAGAGGCGTTGAGCGAAAAAGAAAAAATCGCTTTTTTCAAAACAAAATTACAATCTACGGATAAAAAAGCCGCAAAATACAAAGTTACGCTCGGCGTGATGCCGGATTACAAAGATTACGGCGACGGTTTGCATATCGAATCCGTGATTGAGGGCAGAACGGCTCAAAAAGCGGGTTTGACGGACGGCGACATCGTTATTAAACTCGGCGATTGTGAAATTAAGGAAGTTTATGCCTATATGGAATGTCTTTCAAAATTCAATGCGGGCGACGAAACGACGATTACTTTTAAACGAAACGGCGAAGTTAAAACTGCTAAAATTAAGTTTTAATTTTGAAAGTATTGCCGGCATCTTGCCGGTTAAATTTAGCCTGTATGTGCTCCGAGAGGTTTGATTGCAGTACTGTCGTTTGCCAACAAACTAAATGTTTAAGTTTTAATTTAACTTTTTCATTACGATTTGAAGCGAGTGTACCGCGAGCTATTAGCTTGCGGTACAATGCTTTAATACAATAAAAACTAACAGTTTTTTGTAAGCTGTTAGTTTTTTAGTGTTAAAAATAATGCAATTTGTTAAAATTCTTTTCCCTTAATAAAAACCTTGTCCGCAATTTTTTGCCCGAAATAATAGGGCAAAAACGATAAACTCGGTGCCTCGCGCGTGATGATAAAATCGGCATCGCGTCCCTTTGCGATTACTCCGTGCGTTTCTTGCACTTCCAAAGCATAAGCGGCATTGAGCGTGAGGGCATTGAAACCCTCTTCCGGCAACATTTTCATTTGAATACAGGATAGAGAAAGCGCGAAAAACATATTTCCCGATGGGCAACTGCCGGGGTTAAAATCGGACGCAATCGCAACCCCCAAGCCCGAATCTATCATTTTTCGGGCAGGCGGATAGGGTATCCGCAGAAAAAAAGCCGTTCCGGGTAACAAAGTAGGAACCGTTTCAGAACGCAACAAAAGCTCAATTTCTTCCTCGCCCGTACATTCGAGGTGGTCGACGCTCACCGCTTTGTGCTTAACGCCCGCCTGCACACCGCCCGAAAAATCGAGTTCGTTGGCATGAATTTTTGCTTTCAGACCGTATTCAGATGCTTTTTGAAGAATTTTGTCAGTTTCTTCAAATGTGAAAAAACCTTTATCACAAAATACATCGCAATAATCTGCCAAATTTTCTTCGGCAACAGCCGGCAACATTTCATTCAACAATAAATCCATGTACGCCTCACGCGAAAGATGACGCGGAAAAGCATGTGCCCCGAGAAAAGTAGATTTAATTTTTATGTTAAAATTTTCTTTCAAACGGCGAATAACGCGGAGCATTTTAAGCTCATCTTCGAGCGTCAGCCCGTAACCACTCTTAATTTCAACCGCCCCCGTGCCGTTGCGAATCATTTCCGTGAGCCTTTGTGCGGCAGAAAAATACAACTCCTCTTCACTTTTTTCGCGCAGTTTTAAAGCCGAATTGAGGATTCCGCCGCCGTTTTTAGCGATTTGCTCGTAGGAAAGCCCTTGAATTTTATCTCTGAACTCCTCCTCTCGTGTTTGAGCAAAAACAATGTGTGTGTGCGAATCGACAAAAGTCGGCATGACAATTCGACCGGCAGCATCAATGACTTCGCCTGCATAATTTTGCGGCGCGTCTTCTGATTGTCCGAAATCGTGAAATTTTCCGTTTTCGACAATTAAAAAAGCATTTTTTATTGTCGGAACATTCATCATTTCTGCTCCCTTACGCATGGCAGGCGCAGAATTACCCGTGTGTACTTGTGCAAGAAGGGCTATATTTTTTATCAGCATAAGTGTTTTTTGGTTTAAAATGAAACATTTTTTGACTGAAACGAAAACAATTAAAATTTTTGCTCACGCAGCCGACATTTGTGTCCTTACAATCGCCAAAGCCGTCAGGCTACGGGTTAGTCAGCGAAAAAACAGCATTTTTGCCAATCAAAACTGACATTTCTTTGAGGAATGTTAGTTCTTGACGAAATAAAGTGATTAACCTGAGGGCTGAGGTGAAAAATAAGGGATATGAAACAGAAATAAAGACAGAATAAACTTATTTTAACTTTTGATAATAAAACAAGTCCGATTCCGGATTTTTGTTAAATATTTTTTTTAAATCAGCCAAAACAAGGTCAGGGCGCAGTGTGCCGCTCTCAAAATAGTCGCATCCGCCGTTTTTCTGCTTTCTTTTGGTGTAGGCATAGACTTCGCCGCGTCGGAAGGCGGAAAACTTTCCTGACAAATTGTTCATGCTTTTCACTTGTTCAAGTGTTTGAAAATCAGCCGCATTGAGCCAAAAATCAGCATTTTCGGCTTTTTCATAAACGGCTTCAAGGCTCAAAGGACTGCTGCCTGCGCCGGGTAAATCGTCCCAAAGATATTTTCCGCCTGCATCGCGAATAAAAACTGCCGAAAAATTATCCTTTTGCGGCACAAACCAAGCGTCGCCGTAAGGCAGGTTGCAAAAAACTTTCGGGGCATTTTCGGGCAAATTTTGCACTTTTTCAGCGAGGTAGCGCGTTTTGGTTTCCTCAAAAAATTTCTCCGCTTCGGTGAATTTTCCGGTTAATAAACCAAAAACTTTAATCCATTCTGTTTGACCGAGCGGATGTTCTTCCAAATATTCGGAGGCTATCAAAACCGGTAAGCGTGATTTTAACATTTTTTCTAAAACGGGCGCGTTGCCGTTCGGCAAATAATCCAAAAAAACGTCGGCATCAGCCATTAACAATTTTTCAAAATCTGCCTCACCCGTCGCAAAAATTTCTTCTGCTTTGCCTGCCTGCACGCGCTCGCGCCACACGGGATTGTAGGTGTATTGCAAGCCTGCGTAGTATTTGACGGATTCTGTTTTTTGCAAAACATCGAGATAGGCGGCGTATTTTCCGGACATCACCGCAATTTTTTCGCAGGGGTAAGAGAGGAGAATGATGTTTTTTTCTTCAACAGGCTTTGCGGCACTTTTCGGATAAAAAAGGTAGCGAAAAAGTGTGTCATTTTTGCCGTTCAAAATAGAAAGACGATACAAATCATTGCTTTTTTTAAGCACAAAACGTTTTGCATAGAGATTGGGCAACTCCTTAAAAGGCGGCAGAGTGTTACTTTTTTGCTCCGTTTTTTCATTTTTGATTTCGCATGAAAGGATTGCAAAAATTGATATTAAGAACAAAAATAAGCGGAAAAAGGATTTCATTTTTTTGAATTTTGGTGCACAAATGCAATTTCACCGAAAGTAAGAATTTTTTTTTGACAAAAGCAAAACGAACAATAAAGGAAGAAAAAAAACAGACAAAAGCAATTTTTACGCGCTTGTCTGTTTAAAATTTCTTAAAAATTCTGTGATGCAAACAACCGTTTGACGAAACGGCTTTGCGCCAAAATATTTTTCCTAATCTTCTTCTGCGATAGATTTGAGCCAAAATATTGCCCTCTCTTCGTTGTCAAAGTGCTCAAAATGAATGCCGTGCGATTTTTCCGCATTTAAAACGCGGTTGGCGGTAAATTGTGTAAAAACATTTTCCGAGTGTATATGTGCAAACGCGAGTAAGCCCGCTTTGGCAAGGGCAGGTTTCCAAATATCATTCAGAAAATCGCTGATGGGCGGCCAAGGTCCGATTTGCTCACGATTATCATTGAGCAACATTTTGCATTTTTTTTCTTCGAGCAATTCGACCATTCGCATACAAGCTTTTTTAGCGGGTTCGATGTCGTTAATGAATCCAATCCATTCGCAATATAAAATGCTGTCGTTGTCGCGGTAGCGCGCCTTAAAGAAAATTTCCCCCTTTGAGTCTTTTTCAGTGAATACCATAGCGGCAAGAATTTTTGTTTGAAAATTTGGCAAAAAACAAATTTTTATATCGCCTTTCGGCAATTTTACAAATATACTATTATCCAACTCAAAAAAGCAAATTTTTGAAAAAGATTTTTTTAATTTTTTATCATTTTTTTTTAGCGGGCAAAATTTTTGTTTTCAACTTTCGGCAGCAATATTTTGGTATAGCTTACTTAGTCTTGTGCATCAAAAAAAATTTAATGGTTTGACACGCAAAGTTGCGGAGTAGAGCTCCTAAAAACGATAATTCGACTTATTAAAAACTCAATTACCATAGTTTACCTCGAAAACGCAATAGAATTCAAATATTTCAATTAATTTGCTGCCGACAAAATAGGCTAAACCGGCATTATACGTTACAGTTCCGTGATAAAACAAAGGCAATATCGGAAAAATGAATTTGTTGCCGCTTGTAAAACTTGCGTGTACAATTTCTTGGTACAACATTCCATTTTTAAAAACTGTGAGCAACAAAGTAAGTGTTTTTTCCGGTTTGTAGACAGTTTCTTTAAAAGAATTTTCTGTAAGAAGTTCAATAAATATTGTGTCTGAGTAATTAATTTTAACTTCTTTTAAAGTTTTATGATATAAATATCTGCTGCGTGGCGGAATAACATTAAACTCAAAAATTTGGTCTTTGCTGCTTGGTGATATTTTAGAAATTATATTGAAATCTACATCTCTGACCAATAATTCTTTTTCTGCGTATTCGCCTTTATACTTAAATTTTAAAGTGCATTTATTTTTTTTTGTAAATACTAATATAGATTTATCTGTACAAGAATAATCAATAAGACACTCTTCTTGTTGTAGAAATATTAAACTGTCAAAATTTATATTTTTATTTGCCAAAATAAAGTATTTACAAAAAAAATTTCTGTAAATCAAATTCGTCTCCTCGCCGCTGCTATTAACAAAACGCAAGTCTATTTTGTCAGAAAAGGCAAATGAAAATTGCCACAAGGATATGACTAAAATGAGCAAAATGCTTTTACCGTTAAAAATTTTTAAAAATAAAGTCCGTAACATTGTTTGAGCAGATAAAAAATTTACATTACACAAAAAAAGAGTTAAAAACAAGTGTCTCATTTTGCCGGTTTTGAAGGTTGAATTATATGTATTCATCTTTGACATCTGTTCGACAGAATCAGAAGAATAATTGTCAGTTACTTGATTATCAATATGTTGCTCGCTTGTTACCGACGGAACAGCATCGCTGATGATAAAAAAAAAATTTTTTTCGGAGGTAAAATTGCTAAATCAAATAGTCCGTTTAAAGGCTTAATTCGTTGCGGCAAAGATATGCAAAATATATTCAAAAAAAGCAAAATACTACCAATCCGGCAGCGCGGTATAATTATTTATTTCTAAAGGATATTTTTTATATTTTGCACCATAATCTGATGCAACTTTTGTTATGTCAAGTTTCACGATGCTGAAATGAAATAATTTTAGTTGCGCCTACATCCGCGAATAAATTTTGCAAAAATAGGTGTTTTTAAGCATAAAATACAAATGAAAATTGATTAAAAAGTTAAGAAAAAAGCGCGAAATATCACTAAAAATATTCGTATTTTTTTTTAAAAGCCTTTGCAGGAATGACTTCTGCTTTCTAATAAACATTCTGCTGTTGTTGCAGGATTTGCGTATTTTTGCCTCAATCCCACCTCGCTTCGTCAAATTCTACCAAAAAAGTTTCAATTCTGACTTCATTGATAATTTCGTCAT
>JBPOJO010000517.1:0-8302 GCA_052033485.1 Bacteroidota bacterium
ATCACGGCTGCTTCGCTTTTGCGCGAATTTATTCTCGGTGAAATGTTGCTCCTGCCTGCGGAAGAAAACGCTTATCCCGACGATGAGCCGAATCCGGACGAAAAGGAAGTGTTGTAAGGTATACAAAGGGCGACAAATTTTTTTTTGTCGCTTTTTTTTGTAATTTTGCGCCCGTGCACCGCAAGCAAATGCTTGCAGAACACATTATTGAATTATCATGTTAAAAAGAATACTTTTTATACTTGCCTTATTGATAATTTTGCTTTATTTAAGTCCGTTTAATTATTTGATGCCGGGGTATTCCTTTTTTTACGGAAGTGCTGACTATAAAATTCAAAAGGATAAAAATTCGGATAAAATTTCAAACCTCGCCCTGAAATATCCCGACATAAAAGAACCCTTGCAAAAAGTATTTTTGAATGAATTGCGCGATTCGCTCAGGGCTTCTTTTGAGGAATCTGTGCCGTTTTGGTACGGAACAAAATATGATTTTAACGGCACTTCACAAATTCCGCAACGAGGCAAAATCGCTTGCGGCTATTTCGTTTCCGGCATTTTAGCCGACATCGGCTTTCAACTCAACAAAAGAAAATTCGGGCAAATGAGTTCGGAGCAATTGATTAGAAAAATTATTCACAAAAATTACATCAAACGTTTTTCTAAAATCTCCGCCGATAAATTTTGGCACAAAATGGAAAAACTTCCCGACGGAATTTTTATCATCGGACTCGACACGCACATCGGTTTTTTGAGAAAAAACGGAAATGAATTTGACTTTATTCACGCAAGCCGATTGGGACAATCTTGCGTTTTGTCGGAAAACGCGAAACAGTCGCGAACGATTAAAAAATCAAAAGTTAAAATCATTGGTTTGCTTTCCGAAGATGTAAAAACAGCTTTGCCGGGGTGGTTTTTTCAAAAAAAATTTCTGTAATCTACGTGTATTGACTTTATTTTTAAAAATTTAATTATATTTGTGCCTTAAACATCTAAGAAAATGAGTGTTGACAGAACTTTCACTATGATTAAACCCGATGCTTTCGGCGCGGGTAACAGCGGTCAAATCATTGCGATGATTGAAAAAGCCGGGTTTCGTCTTGTTGCCATGAAAATTACCAAACTTTCGGAAGAGCAAGCGGGAAAATTTTATGAAATACACAAAGAACGCCCGTTTTACGGCGAATTGTGCAAATATATGTCTTCGGGCGCAATCATTGCCGCTATTCTTGAAAAAGAAAATGCAGTGGAAGATTTCAGAAAATTAATCGGCGCAACTGACCCGAAAAAAGCTGATGCCGGCACGGTGCGCGCACTTTTCGGGCGTTCTATTGATGCTAATGCCGTTCACGGCTCGGATTCAAATGAAAATGCAGCTATCGAAGGCTCATTTTTCTTTTCAAAATTCGAACAATTTTAGTTAAATTAAATTTTTTGAAAAAAAATTTAGCCGAATTGTACCGCAAGCATCATGCTTGCGGTTTTTTTGTGTACAAGCCGTTATTGTCGCTTGTGAGGTCACAAGCAAGGGCGGGAAACACTCTAAGGGTTTTTGAAACCCTTGGAGTGTTTTTTTTTACCAAAAAACTATTTTTCCAACATCAAAGCCAAAAGTTGTTCCGTATTCATGCGCGCACTTGCGTCCGTGCCGTCGAGTAAACTGTCGGCAAGTTCGCGTTTTTCGGCGTGCAGAGCGACAATTTTGTCTTCGATTGTGCCTTTCGTAACCAATCTGTAAATCGTAACGGGGCGTTGTTGTCCGATTCGGTGAGCGCGGTCAGAAGCTTGGTCTTCGACAGCGGGATTCCACCACGGGTCGGTATGTATGACGTAATCTGCTGCCGTGAGATTCAAACCGACTCCGCCGGCTTTTAAACTGATAAGAAAAACATCGCCTTTTCCGCGCTGAAAATCATTGACCGCTTCTTGACGTTGATTGAGCGGAGTGCTGCCGTCGAGATATTGAAAAGGAATATTTTTTTTCTCCATCAATTCGCGAATGATGGCGAGGTGAGTTACAAATTGAGAAAAAATAAGGGCTTTATGACCGCCTTCGCGCAATTCATCAACCAAATCGGAGAGAATTTTAAGTTTTGAACTTGAGATTTCTGTATCGGGCAAAACTAATTTCGGATTGCAGCAGAGACGGCGCAACTTGGTAATTTCCGCCAAAATCGTAAAACGCCTGTCAGTGTCGTTCGTTTGGCTGATTTTATCGACAGATTGTCTGCGCATGACTTCATACAAAGCGGTTTCTTGTTCGCTCAACTCAACTTCCAAAGTAATTTCGGTTTTGCTCGGCAATTCGTCCAAGACTTGATTTTTCTTTCTCCTCAAAATGAAGGGTTTAAGCAATTTTTGCAGTTGTTTTCTGCGTTCTTTGTCGCTGTGTTTTTCAATCGGAACGGCAAATTTTTCATTAAATTTTTCCAAAGACCCCAACAAACCGGGGTTGAGAAAACGGAACAAATTCCACAATTCGCCGAGATGATTTTCAACGGGAGTGCCCGTGGTGATGATTTTAAAATCGGCATTCAGCTCCATGGCGTTTTTGGAGCGTTTAGTGTTCATATTTTTAATGTATTGCGCCTCATCTAAAACGACAGTTCCGAATTTTTGAGCGGAAAAATCAATATCCTGTTGCAACAAACCGTAACTGCAAATCAATAAATCGTAAGGTTGCAAATTTTTAATGACCTCCTCGCGGTCTTTTGCGGCAAGCAAAATGGGGTTCAGCGTGGGAGCAAATTTTTTACATTCGTTGAGCCAATTTCGGGTAACGCTTGCGGGCGCAATGACAAGTGCCGCCCCTTTTTCGGCGCGATTGACCAACAAAGCGAGTGCCTGAATGGTTTTTCCCAAGCCCATGTCGTCGGCAAGACAAGCACCGACACCCCATTCCGAGAGGCGATAAAGCCAATTAAAGCCGTCTTTTTGGTATTCGCGCAGCTCGGCTTGAAAAGTCGGGGGAACAACGGGAACGATGTTTTTGACGCTCTGCAAGCGAGTAATGTGCTCCTGCCATTGTTTGTCGGCTTTGAGATGTTCGATTTCTTGTGTCAAATCGTCGAAAGCGTAGGCGGAAAGTTTGTGAAATTTCAACCCTTTTTTGTCCGTTTCGGTATAGGATTGCAATTCATTCAAACGTTTGCGCAACTCGTCCGTGATGGCAAGAAATTTATCGTTATCAAGTTTGATAAATTTATTTTTGCTGTCAGCAAGGGCGGTCAAAAGGGATTGCAAAGCGATGGATTCTTCTCCGACTTTCACCTCACCGTCGACCGAAAACCAATCCGTGCTTTCTTTGACACGCAAATAAACGTTTTTAAAAGAGGCTTTTCCGGCTAATTTTAATTTTACACCTTCGGGCCAAGCAATGACGACATCGTCTTTCATTTCATCTGCTTCGAGCATAAATTCCAAACATTGTTCGGCAGATTCAATCAAAAATTCGCAGGAGTCGTTGTCTGATTCGCTCAAAATGCGACTTTTTTTGATAATTTGAGTCGCTTTTTTGCTTTCCTCTTTCAAATTCCTTTGCGCGGAAACTTTTTTGTCATTTTGAGTACCGTAAGCAACAGCGTTTCCTTTGCCCGGTTTGAGGTAAGAGTTGCCCTCGCCGAGCGGTCTGACAAGGAGAAAAACTTTGAATTGTTCGCCTTGCGGCAAGATGTGCAAATGCAAAATCTCTTCGGGTTTTACGTTGACCGCTTCGCCTCCGTCTTTTGCGAGGGCGGAATGAACGACGGCAATTTTAGAAAGATGTGCCGTTAATTTGGCAAGGGTATCTTTTGCGTCAACAGGCAGTTGCAAAAAACCGTTAGGAAAAGTATTGCTGATTTGCGCATACGCTTCACTTGTTTGAAAAACTCTGATTCGCGTCGGCGTTTCCGCTTCATAAGAACTGCCGGCTTGGTTAACAATATTAGACAATTTAATTTGATAGCCTTTGGCATTTTTTTCAATATAAATTTCATGCTCTCCTTTCACAATCTCAAACGGTGCGCGTGAAATCTCATCAAAAATATATGGGTGTCCGATTAGCGCGATAATTGCTTTTTCAAAATCAACTTCATACGTTCCCGCATAATAATAGCTGTCCCGATAAAATTCAATTCCTGCGGCAGCCTGAATGTCGGCAACAGACATGGCAGGGTGCTCCTTTAAGTAAATTCTTTTTAGGGCAATATTTTTTCCTGCCGTCCAACCGTTTTTTGACAGTTTTTGCTCAACCGGTTGAACATTTCTTTTATCCAAGTTGATAATCCAAGCAATGCGCGACGCGCCTTCTTTATCACTGCTTTTTTTGCCGCCTAAAGCAATAATTTCTAACATACTCAATTTTTCTTCCCAATCGGATTTGAGTTGCACGCGGTCGCAGAGCAAAACAGACTGAAAATCGGCAAATCTTGATTGATATTGAACAATTAACTTATCGCTTCCGTGAATTGCCTGATAAAGATATGCCAATTCACGCAAAAAGTAAATCTCATTAGATTGGGCTAAAAGCAAAGCGGCAGTTTCCATTTCTGCGGACGGGTTAAACTTGGAGCTTCCGTTTGAGGCATAAACGGCAAAAGCTCTCCAAAAAGTCATTACCGGTTCCAAAGAGTTGAATTTCAAATACGCATCAACATTTTTTGTCGGAGCCAATGCTTTTTCAAAAATCGTATTTGACAATAATTGGGCAGGTTTGACATAGTGAAAATGCTGCATGAGATTATCAATCCAATCTTTTGCTTTTTTGACGGTCGGAATTTTTTGCGATTGCCAAAAACCCACAAGAATCAACAAAATACTGCTGTCAGGCGGGAAAAAATATCTATTATTAAGTTCCGCTCGTTTGTCTTTTAGAGCCGATTCAAAAAGCTTCACGCAAACAGCGGCATCATTTTGAGCAAATGCGGAAAGGGCGGAATAATACTTAAAAGTATAGCTATCTTTGTCTTCAATGTTGCTTATTTGCTTTTCGAGTGCTTTTTCTCCGCCCGTAAAAAAGGCATATTCCGCAAAAACATCGACAAAATTACGTTGTACGGTAGGATTTTTTTTGGATTTCAGCAATTTGATAATTTTAGTTTCATCATTGCCTAAAATCATGTGTTTGGAAATAATTTCCCTTAACGTACCGGCTAAGACATGCCAAAACTCATCGGGCAAACTCCATGTTTCGCCTTTATTTTCCGTTTCTTCACGCGCTTGAAGCATATCCGCAATTAAGTCCATGTAGGACAAAATTAGTTGATTGTCGTATTCGGCAAAAGTCCCGCGTTTTGTCAATGACAAACTCCAATAATCACCGGTGATGAGTGCTTTCCAAAAGTCAAGTTTTAAATTGTCTTTACGATTTATTTCAAAATTTTTTCGCTCATCTTCGGTAAAGAACTCAAAAGAATAGCGATAAAAAAGTGCATGAACTTCTTTGGAAGGCAAATATTTTCCGTAGTTGGTAATTTGCTCTTTTAAATAACCGTTTGCATTGAGGCTTTTGATTTTGTCCTCAATTTGTCGAAGGGTAACAACTTTGTTTTTCTTTTTGAATAAACTTTCGATTTTTTTGACCATAACACCTTTATCAACATGTGTTTCGTTGTTGGCAAAGGCACACAAAATTATTTTATCCGTCTCGGAAAAAATTGTCAAAAGGTTCTCCACTCTTGTTTTTTTACTTGTATCAGTCATAGTGAAAGATGGTTTTTTCGGTGCAAAATTATCGTTTTTTTTTGAAAAATTATTACAGAAAAACTGTTATTCAAATTTTCTCGCCACAAAAACACTCGTATTTGCTGCGCCGCCGTGATAGCCGAAAGAAAAAGGCAATCTGCCCGGCTGTTCTGTTTCGTAAGCCGTTTGTAAATCGGTTTGATAATAATTGCCGAGCTTATTGAAAGTCGCGACGGGTTTTACATAATTTCCGTAAAGGTTTACATTCCAACTGTTTGTCAGAAAAAAACGATAGGGGATTCCCGTGTCGTCTTGCATTATCAGGCTTGTTTTATTGAGCAAATAATTGCGAATATTGTTAAAAGCCGCGCCGTGCAGCAGGTATGATGCCGATTTGAGCAAGGCGTATTTTTCGGGGAAATTATCCAAGAAAGTAATAATTTCGGAATTTTTCGGCATTCCGTTGTCGGCTATGTTACCTTTAAAAAAATAAACATTTTGCAATTTTTTCTTTTCAGGGTGCATAAAACGGACATGTACACCTTTAATGAGGTTCTTATGCGCTTCATTTTCGGGCGCGTAAATTTCCGTTGTGCCGTTTTTTTGCAACACGATTCTTTCCGCAGCAACAATATCATAGTTCAGTCTTGCCAAAAAGATAAGCAGGAGCGGCGTAACGCCTTTTTCCCTCAATTTTTCGCTCATATTTGCCGTAATGAAATAGTTGAGGCGAAATGTTTTTTCGAGCGCATCACGCAGGGAGAGCAAATAAGTTGTCGGAATAGTATCTTTTGCGGGCAAATTGCCGATATTTTCCAAGCCGAAGAGGAGATAATTTTCCGCATCGGGATAGACTTCGAGGGCGTTTAAAATGTCAGGACCCGAAAAAGGGTATAAAACATTGTATTTTTCGGGCAATTTAGGGTGCAATTCCGTTTTGAGCCATGTTCGGAGCGGCAAAAGATGTTTATTTTCAAGATTTTGCCAATTTTTTTCAAAATTTTCAAAATAGGAGGACATTTCGTGGCGATAAATTCGCTTAAAATAGGCATTGTCATTTTGCGAGATTCCCGCCATTAAATTTGACAAAGCGGTGAGCCTTTCGTCGGGCAAATATGTTTTCGGCATTACAAGTGTTTGAACGCTGTCCGGCTTTTCAAGGGCTTTTTTGGTTTGAAAATTATCGGGAAAACTTGCATTGTTTTTTTCGTCAATCGGCGCGGAAAATTCATTACACGCGGAAAGGAATAAAAATGCAAAAAATAATGAAATAAGTGTTTTCATTGCTTGTTTTTTTGCAAAATTATGATATTTTTTTTATTCATAGCTAAAAATCTAAACCGGAAAGTAAAACGCTCTTAGGGTGTTTTGGGGTGAAAACAGAACACAAAAACCGCCGTTTTTGCAGCCAAAGGCAAGGTTGGATTTCAAATTTATGGAAAGATAAAATTTGCCCCACGAATTTAATCGTGGGAAAAGTCTTAGTTTGCTGAAAAAAGTTAAATTTCTTTACGCAAACGCGCTACGGGAATGTTGAGTTGCTCCCTGTATTTTGCTACGGTTCTTCTTGCGATGTGATAGCCGCGAATACGGAGCATTTTTTCGAGTTTATCGTCCGAAAGCGGTCTTTTTTTGTCCTCCGCTTCAATGATTTCTTTCAAAATGTGTTTTACCTCTTTGCTGCTCACGTCCTCTCCCGTTTCTGTTGCGATACTTTCGGAGAAAAAATATTTGAGCGGGAAAATGCCGAATTCTGTCTGCACGGACTTGCTGTTCGCCACACGCGAAACGGTCGAAATATCCATGCCGATTTCGCCGGCAATATCTTTCAAAATCATTGGCTTAATTTTGGTTTCTTCCCCGTCGAGAAAAAAATCGTATTGATGTTTGACAATCGCCGACATGGTTTTGAGCAAAGTTTGTTGTCTTTGTTTGATAGCATCAATGAACCACTTCGCAGAGTCGAGTTTTTGTTTGACAAAAGAAATGGTTTGCCGCAATTTTTTATCTTTTTTATCGCTTTTATGGTAGCTGTCAATCATTTCTGCATAGGAACGACTGATTCGCAGGTCGGGCGCATTTTTGGAATTGAGCATCACTTCGAGCTTTCCGTTGACGGTTCTAAGGATAAAATCGGGTATGATATATTGGGTTTTTTCCAAAATATTGACTGTTCCGCCGGGTTTAGGGTTGAGCTTTACGATAACGGAAATAGCGTCTTTGAGGTCTTCCTCGTCAATATTCAGCCTTCTTTCAATTTTAGGATAGTGTTTTTTCTTAAATTCTTCAAAACAATTTTTAATAATTTTTGAGGCAACAATCACTGCAGCGTCTTTTTGGTCGAGTCGGTCTAATTGCAACACTAAACACTCTTGTAAATCGCGTGCGGCAATTCCGGGCGGGTCAAATTTTTGAATCATTTTCAGCACTTCTTCGACTTCAAGCACGTCGGTTTCGATGTTGAAAGCAAAAGCAATATCATCAACAATATTCTCCAAATCGCGTCTAATATAGCCGTCGGCATCAATTGTGCCGATAAGTTGTCTTCCGATTTTGTCTTGACGGTCGTTAATTCTCAAATAGCCGAGCTGCTGAATCAAATCCTCGTAGAGCGTGTCGGAACTTGCAAGCGGGGTTTCTC
>JBPOJO010000373.1:0-7854 GCA_052033485.1 Bacteroidota bacterium
TCGACGAGGCGACCTCTTCAATTGATACGGAAAGCGAACTTTTGATACAAAATGCCATTTCAAAAATGATGCAGGGGCGCACCGCAATCGTTATTGCGCACCGACTTTCTACCATTCAAAAGGCAGACAAAATTATTGTTTTGGACAAAGGAAAAATTGCGGAAGAGGGCACTCACGAGCAACTTTTGGCTAAAAACGGTATATATGCAAAATTGCATCAAATTCAACTTGCTCATGCACAACAACATTGATGTCGGACGGCAAAACAAGTTTTTGAAAAAACTGCCATACCGCTGACAAAACAACAAAGTCGCTGTTTATTTGTTTGGTTATCAGTTATTTACAAACTTTCATCATATTGCCCCTCATCAAAATATTCAACAAATACAATTCTTTTTTCACATTCAAACAAGAAGAAAACAGAATCTCGGACGAGTAACTTGCTGCTCTCGTTGAATTGTACAAAACAGAAAAATTTGACGCTGTGATGACAAATGAATAAGGAGATTTCCGAAGTTGTCAGTAATTACCTAAAATCTTAAAAAGACTGTACCTTTTCAACTGCTTAATGCGCCGCTCACAAAAAATCCTTATTCCCTTTTACCCCTCCCAAAAATCATCATACAAAAAGGTACAAAATATAAAGCCGTAAATGTCCCGACAGAAAGACCGCCTACGACCCCTAAAACCAATGGTTTTTGCAGTTCAGCCCCAATCCCCTGCGAAAAAAGTACCGGCAAAACCGCCAAAATTGTCGTGAAAGTCGTCATTAAAATCGAACGCAACCGCATTTTGCCCGCCGCCGACAATGCCTCAACTAAGGGCATCGTTTTGCGCAATTCATTCACCGTATCAATTTTCAAAATTGCATCGTTTATCATAATGCCGAGCATGATAATGATGCCGATGAGCGACATAATGTTGAGCGTTTGACCCGAAATGTGCAGCAAAAATAACGCGCCGCCGATGCCTAAGGGCAAGGTCAGCAAAACAATCAAAGGTTGCAAAAATGATTCAAATTGCGCCGTCAAAATGAAATACAACAGCAAAACTGACATCATTAAGACAAAAATTAAGTTGTTAAAATTGTCGGATTCGGTTAAAAATTCGCCTTTAATGTCCAAAATCAAAGCATTTTTTTTCGCCGTTTTTTCAGCCTGCAACATCGCATTTTCCGCCGAAATTCCTTTCGGAAAAAATATGTTTTGATAAATTCCCGACTTATCTGCCGTAATCGCCTTAAAATCAGTGCTTAAACGATATTCAAGAAAGTTGCTCAATGGATAAAAAGCTCCGTTCGGAGCAAGTACAAAACTTTCGGACAGGTTTTTTTTGAAATTCGCCTCATCGGGTAATAATTTTACGGGAATATTTTCGCCGAAAAGTTTGATTTCTGTGAGCAAACTCGGCGAAACTGCCGAGCGAAAATTTTGTAAAAAATATTGATACGAAATGCCGCGCAAAGCCAATTCTTCCGTTTTGAAACGAACAATAAAATTGCGCTCCTCCGCTAATCCCGCACCGAATTCAGCCCCCTCAAGACCGGCAAATTGCTCCCGAAAAACCTCCGGCGCAATCGCCGTCTGCGAAGAAGAATGTCGAAATCGAAAGTCCAAATAAGGTTTATCGCTTGCAAAAATTTTGTAAAATGCGTTTTGTGCTTCTTTAAACTCAAAAACCGATGACCGGTGATTTTTTACGAGAAACTCCGAAATATCTGCTTGAATTTGTCGCCAATCTGCCCCTTTTTCAGCCGAAATGTAAATTTCCGCTTTTTGCAAGTGTGCGTCCGTTGAGGACATGAGCCACTGCGGAATCCCGATGTCGGCACTGAAAACCTCGCATTTTTCGGCAATTTTTTCATGCAATTTTTGCACATTTTCTGCATTTCCGGAAGCCGAAACGGGTGCGTTCCAATCTATGTGCAACACAAAATCCGTTTTTGAAATTTCGGGCAAATTTGCCTTTTCCGTTACATTCAACAAAGCCAAAGCCGAAAACGGCAAAAGCAAAATCAGCAGAAAGAAAAATTGATGTTTTTCTAAAAAAAATATATACAAAAACTTGTAAATTTTTTCGATAAAAATGTATAAATTTGTCTCCTCTCCCTTTTCTTCTTCTTTTGTTTTGAGCAAATAATGAAAAAGTAAAGGCACTAAAACGCCGGAAATCAACAAAGAAACGCTCAAAATGATGCTGACCGCAAGGGCTTGGTCGTAAAACAATTCTCCCGCAATGCCGCTCAAAAAAATCAGCGGCAGAAAAACTGCCAAAGTCGTCAAAACAGAGCCGACAAGTGAAGGAAAAACCCGTTTTGTGCCGACATAACAGGCTTTGAGTAAATCCTTTTCGACTTTGATTTCTTCGAGAATACTGTCCGTAACGATAATGGCATTGTCAATTTGCATACCCAAACCCAAAGCCAAACCGCTCAAAGAAATAATGTTAATGCTCAAATGAAATACATAAAAAAATAAAAAACAGAGCAAAATTGACAAAGGCAAACTGATGCCGATAATCAACGGAATCCGCCGATTTTTCAAAAATAAAAAGAGCACAAGAAAAGCAAATAAGCCGCCGAAAAACAAGCTGCCGAGCAAACTGTCAATCGAAGAAGTGAGCAAAAGTGATTGATTTTCGGAAGTGAAAAACTGAAGATGCGGAAATTCGCTGCGAAATTCGGCGATTGCCTCTTCCAAAAGCGGCATTAATTCGGTCATACGGGCGTTTTCCTGCTTATGAACATTGATGACAATGCCTTTTTTTCCGTTAAAAAAATGATAGGCAGTCGCAACATCAATCGTATCCTTGACTTCCGCTAATTCTTTGAGGGCAAAAATTTGTCCTTTCGGCGTTCGGAGGGTGAGGTTTTCGAGGTCTTTTGCGGTATAGAGGTTCGCCGCAATTTTGACTTGATATTCGTATTGCCCGTCTTTGACGGCAATTAAGCCTGCATTTTTGTTGTTTTCTTCAATAATACGGACAATATCGGCGAAAGAAATGCCCACTGCGTTCAATTTTTCGGCTTCCGGACGCACGGAAAGCAATTTTTTTTGCAAACCGTTCGCATCGGTGAGGGCAACGCCGTCAATACTTTCCAAGCGTTTTTTGATGGCTTTTTCGACTGTCAGTGAGGTTTCCTGCAAATCCGCGTCGCTTTTCGGCAAAACATGCACGCGCAAAAGGGGAATATCCGCCGTACTCAAACGAACTACGGAGGGGCGTTTGCTTTCTTTCGGCAGAGTTTCGGCGAGTTTGTCAATTTTTTCGCTCACTTCCAAATACGCCAAAATCATATTCGTTCCGTATTCAAATTCGAGTTCGACAAAGCCCGCCTGACTCACGGCTTTGCTGTCCATATCCTATAATCGGTGCAGCGTCAGGAGTTGGTTGCGTATCGGAAGGAGCAAATTTTGTTCGATTTCGAGGGGTGAGGCGTTGTTTTGTTCGACTTTGACCAATATTTTCGGAATGTCAATGTCGGGCAAAAGAGAAATCGGAAGTTGAAAAAAAGCGAGCAAACTAAAAATTGCCAAAGCAAAAAAAGTCATAAAAACTCCGACGGGACGTTGCAAAAAAAACATGTTTGAGGTTTTTGGGGATTAGTTTTTGGACGGCAAAATTTTAATTTCCGCATCGTGCGAAAGTTGTAAATTATCGGACACAATGACTGTTTCGTCGGCTTTCAAACCTTCGATAATTTCAATTTCGCTGCCGTTTTCCAAGCCGGTCGTTACAAAATTCCACTGCGCTTTGCCCTTTACAGCCGTAAAAACGACATCGCGTCCGGAGCGATTCACCACCGCATCACGCGGCACGGTCAGGCGGCTGCTCACGGGTATGTGCAGGCGCACGCGCAGGTTCATGCCGGGGAAAATCTTGGTTTTTTCCGTGATTCGCAGCTTAATTTTGACAAGCCCTGTTGATTCGACAAAAGGGTTAATTTCTTTCAATTCGGCGCGGTATTCCGTTTTGTCATAAATGGTTGAAATGCTTGCTTGTTGTCCTATTTGCAGTTGCAGGGCTTCCTGCTGCAAAACTTCGGCGACAACCAAAAGGCTGTTTGGGTCGTAGAGGGTGCAAAAGGCTTGCTGCATATCGGTCAGCGCACCTTCTTTCACATTCAAATTGGCGATGATGCCCGAAAAAGGAGCGAGCAAATCAGCTCTTTGCAAACGCAATTGCGCTTCTTCGAGGTTAATTTTGGCGGCAATCAAACCGCTTCTCACTTTCAGGGATTGCAAAAGTGTATCGGGCATTTTTTTGACTTGGCTCAAATCGCCGCCGTATTCGAGGAATATTTTTTTAAAATCTTCACTTCTTTGCGCAACTTCTGCAAGGGATTTTTTTTCGTACAAAAGCCATTCACTTTTATCAAGCGAGGCGATTGCGGCATTTTGGGAGACATTTTGTCCGTTTCCGAAAAAAATTTTTCTGATGAGTCCGGCTTGCATAAAGCGTAATTCGGCGACTTTTTCTGCTTCCGCTTTTCCGTTGACTTTGATGATATGTTCAAAGCCTTTGTTGAGGACTTTTGCGGTGAGCACTTCGGTTTGCTTGTTTTTGATAATTTGTTTGGGAGCGTCTTTACCGCTTTCTGTTTGTTCCTGACAAGCGAGGAGAAACAAAATAAGTATGAAAATGAGCTTTTGCATCGGATTTTGCTTGCGCATGTATTTGAAAATTTGCGCAAAGGTAAAAAATAGATTGAACAGAACAGTAGGTTTCGGTAAATAAAAAAAGTCAAAAATGCTTAATTTTTTTTGGAAAAAATGATTTCGACGCGGCGGTTTTCTTCGTCCTTTTCCGAAATATTTTTTTCATTTCCGAAGCCGTGAATTTTAATTCTTTCGGCGTTAATGCCTTTATCAATAAGGTAATCGCCGACGGTTTTTGCTCTTTTTTCAGAGAGTTGTTTGTTATAGGCGTGTTCGCCTTTGTTGTCGGTATGTCCTTCAACAGTGATTGAAATTTTGGGATTTTTGGCTAAAAATGTCGCCAAAGGGTCGAGCAATTCCGAATTTTTCAGGTTTGTACTGTTGAAGTCAAAAATCAAATTATCAAACTTAATTTTTTTGCCGCTTACATTTTCACCCTCTTTTTTATCAATGTCAGCAGCTTTTAAATAGTCGCTTTTGTCGGTATTTTTCTGCATATTTTTGGCAGAATCTGCTGCAAAGTTGTGCGGAAGTGAGGGGAAATTAATGGTAATTTTTTGGTCTTTAAATATTTGCGAAAAAGCTTTTCCGGAAATGTAAAATGAATCTCCCAAGTTTTCTATATACAAAACGCCTCTTTTTTTAGTAAAACCGCGGTCAAACGCCGGTTTTTTGTCCAATTTGAGCACTTTTTTTTCGACAAATGTGATTTTATTGCCTTCAATTGTCCCTTCAATTTCAGTTGTCATGAAGCCTTTGCAATTAAATCCAAGTATTTCAGCCGTTCCGGAAAACTTATTTCCTGTCGCGACAACATTCCACAGTAATCGAAATGCACAGTGGTCTTTTTCTTCAAAAAAAATTCCGCCGCTGAAAATGCCGGTCATATTGAAGTTTTGCGATTTTGCGGGCAGATGAGCGGCTGCCATCATAAGCAACATCAGTGTTAATTTAGTTTTCATTTGTTTAAAATTTTTTAAGATGTACCTCTATCTCGTTTGTGAGGACACAAACAAGGGCGGTAGAGTTTTAATTTTTTGTGTACGAAAGCCGTAACACTACTCAAGAATTTTGCTTTCAAGCTCTTTTAAGTCTTCAAAAATAGTATGCGATGAAATATTTTTGATATTTTTCTTGTCTTTTATGGGAAAAGCCGCAATATTGACAAAAGAATTAAGAATGTTTAAGCTGTCAAAAAGTACATTTTTTCCGAAAAAAATATCGCGCCCGTTGGCATTTTTTGCATCTTTTGTTGATTGATAACGGGTCAGCACGAAACAAATTTTGGGATTATCAGCGTGCTTTTTGACAAAATCACGAGAGATTTTTAGGCATGAAGGGCAAGCTCCGTTCGGCATGATGTACATTATTTCCGTTTGCGGTGCGATGTTGTATTTTTTCAAAAACTCATCTGTTTGAATGTCATTTTGATTTTGGCAAGCAACAAAAAAGAGCATGAAGCTCAGCACAAAACTATTTTTCATCAAAATCAAATGAAATTTTCCTAAAGCGCAAAATATCTTCATTGAGTTCGGGATTTTCGGGGTGATTTTCGGAAATATAAAGTCCGTCGGGCGCGACGAAGTGGTCAATGACAAAAAAACGATTATCGGGCAAATCATATTCACCCAATTTTTTGAAATTTTCATCAAAAATCAATATCGTACAAGGCTTGTAGGCATAAACATTTGCCATTGTCAAATTATCAATATTTCGCCCCTCCGGTATCGGTTTGAACAAAAAACGATAGTATCTTTTGCGATACGAGTCGTAGGAGATGATGAAATAATTGTAACATTCGGCAACTGCTTTTACATCGTCATATTGTTTTTTTTCCGGTTCAATTTTCGGATTTTCTTCCGCAGCCGCAGGATGCGATTGCAAAACTCCGTTTCGGTATGTGTGCAAGTCAGGGGAAGCAGGGAAAGTCATCACTAAGCCCTTGTCATCGGCACAAAATCCTATCTCCGTGTGTGCTATACTCCAAAAACCGTCTGTAAAATAATCTTTCGGAAAACCGAATTTTAGCTCACGACTTTTATTTTTTAGCAGGTTAAATGCCCAAAAGGGCGGTCTTTCGTAGCCGGCAGGTGATTTTTTGGGATTAGTCCAAATAGGATTGGTGCCGCATGAATAAAAAACATCTCCTTTGAAAGCAGAAATCATGTAGTTCAGACCGGCACCTACATACTTTGAATTTCCCTCTTCTCCAAAAGAAATACCGCCGAAAACATCACCTGTTTTATTGACAAGATAAAAACCAATCGGACTTTTTCCTTTGATTAAAATAGTGTCGGGAGAAAAATGCAAATAATCAAAAACTTCGCCGATGCGATTATTCGCTCTCGTGTTAAAGACAAGGCTTTTTTGCAGCTTTCCCGAATTAAAATCATAATATAGTATGGCATTTAATTTCTTTCGAATCGCAAGACACTGAACGCCGTCAAAAGAAAGGAAAACGGGGCGAACTATATGACAACTTGTCATTGAATCAAGTTTCAATTCAATAACGCGATTTTTTTCCGAATTCAGTAATACCTTAGGGGGAATGTACAAGGTAGAGGCAGAATCACCACAAGATATGAGGGTTGCAAGTAAAAAATATATCGGTATTAATTTTTTCATGTTCAAAATAAAAAAAAATTCAATAAGTATAAATGACCGGCAACAATGAGCTGCCGGTCAAAAGACTAATCTACATGCAGTTGCCTAACCACCACTCGCAAGGCACTGTTACAATAATCGGCACACATATACAACTTCCTGCTCCTGACCTGCAATCATCGCCGCTAAAATAGCAACCCATGCCGCCTGCTCGCTGCGCTTGCACATTATTTTCCATCCCCGAGAAAGAAACAGATGCTGCCGCAATACCGAGCATCATAATAACTGTTTTTACTGATTTTTTCATGTCAAAAATCGTTTTTTAAGCGAAACAAACGTCCGAATTCAAACGGACGCGCAAATCAAGAAAAAAAAAATAGGTTTCCAAATTTTAAGAGTTAAAAAAAGTTATATACTAAAAAAATGTATAAGGTTTTGATTTTCAAGAGGTTTTGATGCGCTGTACAGCACAAAACTATTTTTCATCAAAATCAAATGAAATTTTCCTAAAGCGCAAAATATCTTCATTGAGTTCGGGATTTTCGGGGTGATTTTCTGAAATATAAAGTCCGTCGGGCGCGACGAAATGGTC
>JBPOJO010000412.1:0-22679 GCA_052033485.1 Bacteroidota bacterium
CATTTTTTCATATATTTGAATTAAATTTGTTACAAAAATGGCAAAGTTATAACACTTTCCCTCACAAATGCGTATCATAAACAAACCTAAACCATTTCTTATGAAAAATTCATTTTTGTTTATCGCCGTCCTGTCAGGACTTTCCGTAATTTTTTCCTTGTCCTGCGGAAAAAAAAGTGAGGACAGCCCTTCGCCTGACAGCGGTAAGGAAATTTCTAATTCAAAAAATGTTTCGGAATCGGACAATCAAATTCAGGACGTTTACGGAACAGCCTCAGACGCATTTGACGGAAAAGTAGACGGTCGCGGCGGACGAACCTGTGAATGCGGCACGGTAACACATAATGAAGCAACCAAAACCGTTACGGTCGACTTCGGAACAGGCTGCACAGGCCCTTTTGGTCAAACTCACAAAGGAAAAATTATTATTGTCTACGTCGGAGCAAGTCGTGAAGCGGCTACGGAAAGACAAATTTCTTTTGACAACTATTTTATGAATCAATACGGTTTTTCCGGTAAAATTACTGCCAATAATTTCAGTTTTGACCTCGCGAAAGGTTTTTCTTACACGCTCAGCGCGACAAACTTGCTCATAACAGACGCACAAAAGGGCACAAAAACCACCATCTCATCTGCAAAACGCGATGTGAAATATGATTTCGCCGGCACAACCAACAACCCTACTGACGATGTTGTAACAGTCAAATGCTCGCTCGCAGGCACAACAAGCGAGGGCAACAGCTTCACGGCGAGCACAGAAGCCGATTTGAGCTACAAAATCTCCTGTTTGATGACAAAAGTTCCCTATCCCTCATCGGGAAAATACCTTATCAAAGTCAATTCGATGCCTGATATAACGGTAGATTTTGGCTCAGGCAGTTGTGATAAAACCATCAACATAAGCTTTGCCGGCAAAACTTATACGGAAACGCTGCCCTAAAATGGATTTTATATTTTTTTTAAAATTTAAACTGATTTGATTTTTCGCACCGCAAGCAGTTTGTTTGCGGTTTTTTTACTCGTAAAAATGCTTTTCAAACGTAAAAATTAGCAATTAACCACAAAATCTACATTATTTTGCCGGCGACCTTACATTCGCTTGTTGCAGCTTACCCTCCCCCAATCCGCAAGCTAAAGCTCGCGCTACACTCAGGCTACACTTGCCGGTTACTTTTGCCCTTATTGCAATCTCTGTTTTTTTAATTAGGTTTGCGAAAAAATGAAATTTAATCCTTGAAATACGCGATTTTAAGACTTTTAACTTGTTTTGTGTCGTAAATGACCTCAAATTTGATTTAAAAAAATGAAAAAAATTGCTTTTATCACCGGCGCAAGTTCCGGCATAGGTGCGGCAAGCGCGGAATTGCTTGCAGAAAAGGATTTCAATTTGATTCTTTGCGGTCGCAGACGCGGGAATTTGGAAAATTTAGCCGAAAAACTTTCCGCTAAAACCGATATTCAAATACTGACTTTTGATGTCAGCCGCCAAACAGATGTCGAATCTGCCGTACTTTCGTTGCCCGACGAGTGGAAAAAAATTGATTTATTGCTCAATAATGCCGGCAACGCGCACGGTTTAAGCCCCGTCCAAAACGGCAATTTATACGATTGGGAAGCAATGATTGACATCAATGTCAAAGGTTTACTCTATGTAACACGCGCTGTTTTGCCGTTTATGCTCGCCGAAAAAAAGGGACAAATTATCAATATCGGCTCAATCGCAGGCATTGATGCCTACGAAAACGGCAACGTATATTGCGCCTCAAAAGCCGCCGTAGATATGCTCAGCCGCACTTTGCGCATTGATTTACACCGCAACAATATCAAAGTCAGCGAGGTAAAACCCGGCATGGTCGAAACAGAATTTTCTTTGGTGCGCTTCAAAGGTGATACCGATAAAGCAAAAAATGTATACCGCGGCTATACGCCTTTAAGTCCGTTTGACGTTGCCGATTTGATAACTTTCATCGCCACTCGTCCCGCTCACGTGAACATCGCCGATGCTCTAATTTTGCCTGCAGCGCAGGCAAAATCGGGTTTGATTCATAAAAATTTGTAATTCGTTTTTTGTCGCTTGTGAGGACACAAGCAACGGCGAAGCAATTCGTTTTTTGTCGCTTGTGAGGACACAAGCAACGGCGAAGTAATTCGTTTTTTGTCGCTTGTGAGGACACCCTCAACGGCGAAGTAATTCGTTTTTTGTCGCTTGTGAGGACACAAGCAACGGCGAAGTAATTCGTTTTTTGTCGCTTGTGAGGACACAAGCAACGGCGAAAGTTTTCGCTGTTGCTTGTGTCTTCATAAACGACCTCGTGATGCGATAGTTTTTTTCGCTTGTGAGAACACAAGCGACGGCGAAAATAATCGTCAGGCGAATAAAAATGCTGTATAGTTTTTTTATTCCGATTATTTTTGCTCAAAAACCTCCGAAATGGCTTCTCCGATTGTGCAGGCGGGCATTTGTAAGCGTAAAAGTAAGGCTAAAGTCGGCGCAATATCGGTAATTTCGACGCGCCTGACTGTTTTTTTGCCTTTCGGAATTTCGCCTCCAAAAAAGATGAGCGGTACGTGCGTATCATACGCAAAAGGACTTCCGTGTGTTGTGCCGAGTTCGTTCCCGTTGAGCCATTGCGGTTTTAAAACAACGTACAAATCGCTTCGCAATTTAGGATGAGCGGCTAAAAATGCCATTTTCGCCGTTTTATCTGCGCAACTTTTATCCGACAAATCTTTTAAAGAATAAACGTTAAAAACCCCGTCAAGCTGCATGAGAGCTTTTTTCGCTTCTTCTGCAACTGTCTCGGACGACATATTTTTTTCGGCAAGTGTTTTTTGATTAAAATAGACTTGTTCTCCGCCGGAATATGCCACCCAATTTGATTTTCCGAATTTAATGCTCAGCGCACTGTCAACCACCTGTGCAATTTTGGGAGAAGAAATTGCATTAGCATCGGCTTTAAAATTTTCGCGCAAATAACGCGGATTTTCCGCGACAGCGTGGTCAGCCGTGAGAAAAACCAAGTAGTTGCCGCTGCCGTATTCCGTATCTAAAAAATTTAACATTTTTTCTAAATCCTTGTCCAAGCGCGCATAACAGTCCGCAAGTTCGAGCGAATGTGTTGAAAAATAATGTCCGATAATGTCCGGAGAAGAATAACTCAATGCCAAAAAGTCCGTTTCACCGCGTTTTCCGAGCTTTTCCTCCTTAATTGTTTTGATTGCCAAGTCAGTGAGCGTACTGTTGGCAAAAGGCGTAAAAACAAAATATTTGTTAATTAAACTGTCTTTTGCATCAAAAGTATGCGGAAATGATGTTTTTCCGTTCTTTACAATCGGAATTTCGTAGGGATTGCTGTCAAAAACAAACGAAGAATATTTGGATTTGGGGTGCAAAAGTTCCCAACCTTTCGATAAAATTTTATCGGGGCGATGTTCAGTATTAAATTTATTCAACCATTCGGGCAATTTTGTGCCGTAAAAAGTGCTCGAAATAAAATTTCCGCTTTTGTTGTCATACCAAAAAGCCCAATTTGCGGCATGCCCCGCAGGCAGAATCGCGCCTCTGTCTTTCACGGAAAGTCCGATAACCTTTGATGCAGGGGAAGCATATCGCAATTCGTCGGTAATTGTGGGGCATTGCAAGTTTTTCGGCGAACGAAAACCATTTGTACTCCCGTCCGGCAAGGATTTAACACTTGCATCTTCCGCGCAGTAGACTTCACGTTCTTCCTCATGCGAATACCATTCATTGCCGACGATTCCGTGGTAAGCCGGCGTTGTGCCCGTGTAAATGCTTGCGTGTCCGCAGCCCGTAACGGTTGGAAAATAGTTGTAGTGCGTATTTTCAAAAGAATATCCCTCGCGTAAAAGTCGTTTAAAACCGTTTTCGCCGTACAATTTTTCATAGCGAAACAAATAATCGAAACGCATTTGGTCTACGACGATTCCGACCACAATTTGAGTTTTTTTGCTCTGAGCAAATAATTGCGGAGCAAAAAAAAGCATGAGCATAGACAGAAAAAATGAGCGTACTGATTTCATCTTAATTTTTTTAGTAATTTTTTCAAAAAAACATCGTCGGCAAACTGTTTTGCCCGAGATTAAGGCACGAATTTACAAATTGCAAGCGAATTTCATTACATCAATTCAAAGTAAATGTTTAGCCGAAGTGCATAGCGAGCTTTAGCTTGCGGATTTAAGGAGGGTGTCCTAAAAGTCAATTTAGGAAAAATAAAGCCAAATAAAATTTTGTTATTTCCGTTTTGAGCATTTCATTAGAGAAAAAATGACGGTTTTGAGAAAATTTCTATAAAAAAAATCATATTTGAGGCTAAAAAGGTAACAGGCAAAATTATATTTGGTTTAAAAAAATAAAACATGCTTTTCGGACAACTTCAACAAGCGAATAAAAGGTCGCAAGCTAAACCTCGCGCTACAATTTGCGCATAATACTAACAATTAAAAAATGCGAGGCGCAAATGGATTTAGTTTGTTAAAATAATTTGATGGCTTCCGCAAAAACAATCTACAGCCTTGATAGTTTCTCAAAAGTGCTCTTTGCAAAAATTGTATTTATATTTGCGTTTCTGATGTAGATTTTTTACTAAAATCAAAAAAAATGAAACCCCGATTATGCCTTTTTTGGCTGTTTTTCTTGCTTTTTTCGTGCGAGAATAAGCAAGAAATCGGAAAAAAATTAGCTGATAAAAAACGCTTACAAGTTCAAAATGACAGCTTGAAAAATGCTGATTTTGAATTTTTTTGTAATAATTATTTCGTTCCTGCCATTAATAAAGATGACGAAAATGCGCTTGAAAGCCTAATAAACCCCGATTTAGGGCTGTATGTTGCCTATAAACCGACGGCATTCCCCGTACTCAATCGTTTTTCGTCTTTTTCAGATTTATTAGCTGCTCAGCCCGATTTTTTTCTCCTTGTGAACGATTTTCCGAAGGTAAAAAAAGGAGAAATTCCCATATTCGTTAATTGTGAATTTTTCAGTCAGGAAGGTGCATTTTTTGAGGAAATAAGCCTTCAAAAAAATATCGAAGAGCGGGCTAAAATTTTTGAAACAGACGGGAAAAGCTCATTTTCGGACGAAGAATGGACGCTTATCAGAGATGCAGACCGCAAAACGAGCGTTCGTTTGCTCCTCACAAGCAGTTGCGCGGATTTTTATTTTGCCTATTGTCAGGGCAAATGGTGTTTAACTTTTATTGATTTTACACGATACGATTGTTCTGTATGAATTTTTGGCAAAAAAAATACAATTTCGCGCCGAATGAAATAATATTTGGCTTAATCGGTGAAAAACTGAAACATTCCTTTTCAAAAGATTATTTTTCCCGAAAATTTGTCGAACTCGGGCTGAAAAATCATCGCTACGAACTTTTTGAGATTCAGCGCGTAGATGATGTTTTTGAAATATTTCAAATTCCGAATCTCGTCGGATTAAATGTTACGATACCGTATAAAGAAAAAATTATTCCTTTGCTCAATGATTTAGAAGATAATGCAAAAAAAATCGGCGCGGTGAATTGCCTTCAAATTCGCCGAGATAATTCTGTAAAGGCTTACAACACAGATTTTTACGGATTTTCCGAAACTTTGAAAAATTTTAACATTCCCGAATATTCTCATGCCTTAATACTCGGAAAAGGCGGAGCGGCAAAAGCTGTTGCGGCAGTTTTGGAGGCTAAAAATATTTCATTCGATTTGATTTCGCGAGAATTATTATCGGGCGGAAGCAAAAATTATGCTGTTTTAGCCGAAAAAATAGCTCTCGCAAAACTCATTATCAATGCGACTCCGCTCGGAATGTTTCCCGACATTGACACTGTTCCCGACCTGCCGTATAACTTTCTTTCGGAAAAGCATATTTTGATAGACTTGGTTTACAATCCCGAAAAAAGCCTGTTTTTGACAAAAGCAAAGTCAATTCAATTTGCCAACGGTTTGCAGATGTTGCATGCGCAGGCAGAAAAATCGTGGGAAATATGGAATGAGTAAGTTGATGCTTTTTTTCACATAAAGAAGCTTATTGCACAAAAAAGGCTTGTAACCGATTGATTACAAGCCTTTTAGATTTTCGGAATACAATTATTTTCCGAACGGAATGTTATTTCCTTCGCGAACAGGGCTGACGGCAGCTTTGACAACTTCCCCCTCAACTCTGATTTCGATAATTGATTTTTTCTGCGAATTGGTAGAAATGTAAACAATTTCGGAAAGTTTGCCTGCATTAGGAACTTTTAATGTAAATTCTAAGTCCCCCGTAGCATTTTCGCCCAAACCTTGTGTTGCATTGTTAAACCTTACATAATTGCTCGGTGAAGAAACACTGTGAATGTTCAAAGGATTTTTTCCGATGTTTTTGATTTTAATCTTTACCTTCGTTTCCTCGTTTTCATTGATTTTTCCGACCGAAACCACCGCTTTTTCAAGTTCAAGCATAGGTTGTTTGTCCATGTCAACTTTTACGTCGCCTTTGATAAACAATACTTTGTTCGCTTCTGTCGCATTTGAAGTAATTGTTATGCTCTTGTTGAAATGTCCGGGGCGACCGTTCGTATTGTAACTCGCTTTGACAAAACCCGAGCCGCCGGGCGGAACAGGGTCTTTTGACCATTCGGGCGTTGTGCAGCCGCAAGACGCATTCACTTTTTGAATGATAATAGGAGCAGTGCCGGTGTTTGTGAATTTAAAAACGTAATCAATCGAGCCGCCTTCATCTACGGTGCCGAAATCGTGCGTTTCTTTTTCAAATTTAAAAATTCCTTGTGCGAACACCTGTGAGAGCGAAAACAATAATACCACAAAAGTCAAGTGAAGTGTTTTCATGTTTTGTTTTTTTTGAATGTAATCAAAATAAGTACCAAACAACAAAAAAATCGTAAAAGTAATTCAAATAGTGTTCTGAAAGTATTTTGCCTTTATTGCAAAGTTTGCGCAAATTTAGCTTTTTGAAAACAAAAAACAAAATCAAAAGTTTTTTTTCGCAATAATTTTGTCATTTATCGGATTCAAAGTTGCGAAATCAACGCGAATATTTTATTTTCCTGCCTTTAAATGCTCAATAACCTTGCGCACACTTCCGAAATTCAGCAAAAGTTGACGCGCTGTGTCGGGATTTTCGCCTGTTTCGGCAACGATAAAACGAACGCCGCGCTCAATTAATTTGTGGTTACTGAGCTGCATATCCACCATTTTGTGTCCTCTGACCCGCCCGAGTTGAATCATGACACTTGTCGTAATCATATTCAAAACCAATTTTTGTGCCGTTCCCGCCTTCATGCGCGTGCTGCCCGTAACAAATTCGGGACCGGTGATGACTTCAATCGGATATTCGGCTTCTTTTGCCAAAATACTGTCGGGATTGCAAACAATGCAAGCCGTCAATAAACCGTTTTCGCGCGCCTTTTTCACGCCGCCCGTAACATAAGGTGTACGTCCCGAAGCGGCGATGCCGACTACGGTATCCGTTTTGTTCACTTCGTAGGCAAGCAAATCCTGCCAAGCCTGTTCAGCATTGTCTTCGGCAAATTCTACGGCTTTAAAAACTGCCTGCTGACCGCCCGCAATTAATCCGATAACGCGGTCATGCGGAACGCCGAAGGTAGGCGGACATTCGGACGCATCAACCACGCCGAGTCGCCCGCTTGTGCCCGCACCGATATAGAACAATCTGCCGCCGATTTCCATTCTTTCGCGCAAATGTTCGACAAAAAGTGATATTTGCGGTATAGCTTTTTCGACAGCAAAAGCGACTTTTTTGTCCTCTTGATTGATATTTTGCAAAATCTCAAACACACTCATTTTTTCGAGTGAGTCATACAGGGAATTAGCTTCGGTAAAATTCATATTAAATTTTTTTCATAAGAAGTTCGTCCGCAGCCTGTAAAACTTTCTTTTCAAGACTTTTTTTGAATAAATCCAATTTTTCCGCAATCGCCGGCTCGTGCGCGCCGAGTATTTGAGCGGCAAGAATTCCGGCATTTTGCGCGCCGTTGAGCGCGACCGTCGCAACGGGAACACCGGCGGGCATTTGCAAAATCGAAAGTACGGAATCCCAACCGTCAATGGAATTTGAGCTTTTTACGGGAACGCCGATAACGGGCAAACTCGTCAGAGAGGCAACCATTCCGGGCAGATGTGCAGCCCCGCCTGCTCCTGCGATAATGACTTTGAGTCCTCGTTCGCGGGCGGTTTTAGCATATTCAAACATTCGTTCGGGGGTGCGATGCGCCGAAACAATGTTAATTTCGTAAGGGATAGCCATTTCGGTCAAAAAGTTAGCCGCTGCCGTCATGACGGGCAAATCAGATTGACTTCCCATAATTATTCCGACCATTTTTTTAAATTTAAAAGCCTGAAAATCAATTCTTTAAATTCAAAAATTATTGTTTTCCGTCAATTTTAGGCAAAATTTTCTTCAAAATTTCACGCTCATTTTCGGTAACATCGCCGGCAATTTCTTTGGTAACTTTGTCGTTTTCCTGAAGCGTTTTTTTCAAAATTTCACGCTGCTCTTCCAACATTTTTTTGGTGTTATCGTCCAATTCGGGGTTTTGTAACTGCTTGTCAAATTCTTCCATTGCCTTGTCAGAACCGCCTTGAACTTCGGAATTAGTAACCTGATTGTTGTAACTGACCATCACTTGCGAAATTCTTGTTACGACAGAATAAAATTCTTGTTGGTCTTTGAAACCTGCCTCTGTTAAGGATTTTTCAAAATCATTGCTGCCGGAAAGCAAAGTCGCAATCGCCGCAGCGGGGTTGTCTTGGTATTTATCCTCCCATTCGGGGGATTTTTTTCGGACGATTTCCAAAAAATTAACAAAATGTTCGGCATCGGCTTCCGTCAGTTCTTTTTTTGACAAACCTGCTTCCGACATGATTTCGTTGAGGTTGTTGTTGACCTCTTGTGTTTGTCCGTCAGCATCGTTGTTTTCGGTTTTATTGCCGCATGAACTCAATGCGCAAAGTGCAAAAAAGAGGGCGAAAATGAATGAATATTTTCTCATGTTTTTTTTTCACAAAGATAGTAAATATTTATTTTGTAAGCATATAAATATTTTTTTTTGTCAAAACCTATAAGGTTTTTAAAGCCTTATAGGTTTATTGGGTTAAATTATCTGCCGATTTTAAAAACCGCGACAGAAACAGGGCTGTGATTTGTTACGTTTTCCGCAATCGAACCCATTAAAAAGCGAGCAACGCCCGTGCGTCCGTGTGTTGCAAGGGTTATCAAATCTGCTTCGATATGCTCGGCAAAACTGATAATACCCTCTTCTTCGGTGTAATAATTGAAATAATTGACAGTAGAGCCTTCAAGTTTGTTTCTTTCGATAAAACTTTCGATGCGTTTGTGCGTCGTAGCCGAAGTTTCAAAATTATTCGGCGTAATGATTTTGACCAAATGAATTTTCGCGCCGAAATATTTATTCATTAATTTCAAAAATTCATTTGCCGAATGAACGTCATTTTCAAAATCAGAGGCATAAACAATGTTTTTCGGCATAAATTTATCGCCGTCGGCTTTGACCACCAAAACAGGGCATTTGGCAAAACGAACGATTTTTTCGGTGTTAGAACCGACCATTATTTCATCAATTCCCGACGCACCGTTTGAGCCGACCACTACCAAACTTGCTTTATTTTCCGTTACAAATTCGGCAACTTGTTTGCTCACTTTGTCAAAAACAACTTTTTCGGTGATGTTGATGTCCGAATATTTAGCTTTTAACTCGGCAAATCGCTCTTTTGTATAGCCCATAATTTTAGCCATATAAGGAGCTACGGGCAAATCGCCTGCTTCATTTTTTTCCATCGAAATCGCATCGCTGCTCGCGTAACTTTCGGCGGGAACATCAATAATATGCAAAAGGGAAATGCTTGCGCCGCTTTTACGGGCAAGTTCCGCCGCAATCGCAAGGGCACTGTCGGCACGTATTGAAAAATCTGTCGGAACGACTATATTCTTGATTTCCATCTTTTCTTGAGTTTACTTGACAAAATTCATATTTTTGGGGCAAAATTTGCGACATTTTACCGTTTTTGATTTACCTCAAAATTATTGCACAAAGTTATTTGTCGTTTTGAAAAATGCAAGTATTTTTTGAAAAAATATAAGTGAACAGAAAATTAATTTCTTGTGATTAAAAAAGGCACTGCCGGCATATTCTTTGCCTTTTTTTTCAAATACTGACCACTGAAAGCCATGCGAATATTTTTTTATACTCTTTTTTTCCTGTTCCAATCGGTTATTTTTTCAACCGCTTACGCACAAAGCATTTCTCTCACGACAGAATCCATGTCGCATAAAGCCATTTTGCTGACTTTCACTGCTGCTCCCGCAAGCGGATATTCGCTTATGCGCAAGTCCGACAGCGGTATTTTTCAAAACATTGCAAGTATTTCGGCAGGACAAAACAGCTTTACCGACACAATCGGACTCTCCCCCGACACACCTTATGAGTATAAATTGACCCTCATCGGCGCGGAATCAGAGGTCAAAAAGGAATTTACGCGCCCGAAACAGCCCCACATCGAGGATATTTTTTCGGCTTGTTACGGTTCTTCGGGAAAAGTTGTGTTTTCCGGTGTGCATCTTTCGCAAATTTTTAAAGTATATACCGATTCCGTTTCGGACACAAGTATCGGCGACGGGAGCAATGTTTTTTTCACGCCTGAACTCAGCGGAGTACAAATTTTTTATGTAAGTGCCTTGGGCAATATGTACGAAAGTAAGCCTCGTAAATCTTTCATTGTCAATGTTTTACCGCTTTTGCCTGCCGCCATCACAGGCGATTCGGTCAGAACATTTTGTTACGGCAGCGCGATTTTGACGGCGGAAAACCCCGGCGCGGGCGCGAAAATTTCTTGGTTTTCCGACGGCTTACAAGTCGGCGGCGATTCGCTGAGTTTTCGTCCGACGACATCGGGTATTTATCACATTCGCGTTGAAAATGACAGTTGTATTTATTTTTCAAAAAATGTTCAGGTGAATATTTTACCTAAACCGCTTGCGGAAATTATTGAAGGAGAAAATATTTTAATTTGTGATGAAGGCTACATTTTTGCGCGCACAAGCGAGGGCGCGACGTATTCATGGTTGAATGAGAGCAACACCGTAATCGGTACGGGCGAAAAATTGAAGATTACGACAGATATTCGTGTACGCCTGCGCGTTAGCTTAAACGGTTGTCAATCAACGACTTCTGTTGCAAACGTCCGTTTTCGCACGACCCCCGAAAATCCGGAACCCTACTCCAACAAAAGTTTAATTTGCGAAGGCGAAAGTTTAGTTTTGACAACAAAAAAAAATCAGACAGCCGACTTTTTTTGGACTTCACCTACGGGCACGCGCTACGATGGGCGCGAAGCAGTCATTAAACACGCCGATTCGATTGCTTCGGGAGCTTACATTTTGACTACGAATCGTGACGGTTGCAAAAGGTTTGATACACTTTTTATTAAATTTTCGCCGATTATAAATTTTTTGGCAGAAGTTAAAAACCCTGTTTGTTTTGACGGAAATGACGGTTTAATTAAAATTCACTCCGTTTCGGGGGCAATTTTGAAAGCAACAGTCGGCACCAAAACACTTTCCGGAACGCAATTTATTTTTGATAATTTAAGCAAAGGAGTCTATGAAGTTCTGCTCGAAAATGAGGATAAATGCCAAAGAAAGTTAATTTTTACCCTCGCAAATCCTCCTAAACCTGTTGCCGAAGCCGGAGATGACCTTACAACTTCTGTTTTTTTGCCCGTAAATTTGAACGCGGAAGGCAGCGGTGAATTATTTATTTGGAGTCCCGAAGAGGGCTTATCGGCAAATAATATTCCGAATCCGACAGCAAATCCAAAACAATCTACGCTATACACATTGCGCATCATTGACGAAAAAGGCTGCGAAGCAAGCGATTCTGTGTGGGTTTATGTCATTACGGAGCTTATTCCCCCGAAAATTTTATCGCCTAACGAGGACAAAAACAATGATTTGTGGGCAATTGAGAATTTAGAATATTTTCCCGACAATGAAGTTACGATTTGGAATCGCTGGGGACAGGAAGTTTTTTATGAAAAAAATTACAAAAACAAGTGGGACGGCACAAAAGACGGTCAAAAATTGCCCGAAGGTGCTTATTATTTTTTGATAAAAATTGCCGGCGGCGAAATGAAAAAGGCAGGGACGGTCAATATTTTGCGTTGAAAAAAAAATTTTTCTCCAAAAAATTAATTAACAGCAATTTTTTTTTAATTTTGGCTCAAATTATTTAAGAAAAATGAATTACATCTATTTTTCCTTTGGCTTTAATTTTACGGACAGAAACGGAAAAAAAATCGGAAGAATGCGCCGAAACGGTGTATTAGACGGCAAAGGAATTTCTTTTGACGGTTTCAGGCTGAATTATGAAGATTTTTTTAAGGTGATGCGGCAACACGAACAAGTTTTGTTTGTGCTATATCCCGCTTTGGGTTTTCCGAAAGAATTAAATGAATATATTTTTAAGGAAACTAACAGCTTTATTATAGACGTTGCGCCCGAGTCTGTTTTCATGCTCAAAGCTTACATAGACCAATATTATTCTAAAAAAGAGTGCCAAGCGCATCGTCAGCAACTAAAATCGGAGGGGAAAGAGCATTATTTTAAGGCTATACCTTGTCCGCGTTGTGAGGCGAGTGTTGATATTTCGCTCAAAAAAAGCAGTCCGTATATTTATTGCAAATATTGTGAGTTGGTTTTTAACAAATACGGTCAAAGTATTTTAAGTGCCGATGATTATAAAATCTGTCCGGAATGTTCGTATTTTAACCGTGTGCGGCATTTTCCCGATGCAGAGGCGTATTGGTATCGCTCGGAAAGTGCTTTTCATTTCGGTTCAAAATATTATTGCGATTCATGCGCGGAAGCTGATTTTCAAGTTCAAATTTCTAAAAATTTTCCATATTTGATTGCGCTGCCGCATACGATTTCAAAAAAATTGAAAATTGACAGCGAAAAACACCCGACGCTTTCCGATGTCAAAATGGCAGTTTTTTATGCACAAAGGCATGAAATTGACAAAGCGGAAGCACTTTTTCAATCCTTAAATCTGCACAATGAATGGCACCCCGCCGTGTATTACAACCGCGGAAAAGCCTACCTTGATTTTGCTTTATTGATGGAAGAAAATGCCGGCAATCTTGACGAAGAAGAATCGGCTAAAATGTTGAGAAACAAGGGGATAAATGATTTAAAAAAATCGCTGCAAGGTTGTTCGAACTTTGAGCCTACGCTCGAACTTTTGCGCGATAACGGAGAGTACGAAATTGTTGCGGAAGATTGATTTCGCGCATACACCGCTGACGAGAGAACATTATTCGGGAGATTCAAAGCCCCGAAAGGCGTTTTTTTTGTTCTTTTTCTGCAAAAAAAATTACACAATATTCTCAGATGCAACATTCTTTACTTCAATTCGTTAAACAAGGGCAAAACGTTCAAATTAATCAATATGATTGCACGCATCACCTATAATTCACCCGTGATTTTATCATTCACGTTTGTCTGTATAATCGTTCAGATTTTGAGCGACGTTACGGGCGATTTTGTCGCTTCGGCATTTTTCACGGTCGGAAGTTCGATGAGTTTTTTTAATCCTTTGGATTACTTGCGCCTTTTTTCTCACCCGATTGGGCACAGCGGTTGGGCGCATCTTTTCGGAAATTTTTCTTTGATTTTGCTGCTCGGACCGCTCATTGAAGAAAAATACGGCTCGTTGACGCTTTTATTTATGATGCTTTTAACGGCATTTTGTACGTCAGTGCTGAACATTACGCTTTTGACAACAGGCTTGCGGGGTGCAAGCGGAATTGTTTTTATGTTAATTTTGCTCAGTTCCATCACAAATATGCGGTCGGGAAAAATTCCGCTTACGTTTATCCTTGTCGTCGTCATTTATCTCGGACAAGAATTTGCAAGCACCTTAAAAGCTGACAATGTGTCGCGTTTTGCACACATCATCGGCGGCGTTTGCGGCAGTATTTTTGGCTTTACTTATCAAAAATTGAATGATAAAATCACTGAAAAACTGAGCGAATAGCTTTTTTTTCGCGAGCAAATACCGTCGGCAAGTTGCGGCGGTACTCGCTCGGCTGATGTGGTCTGATGTTTCAATTATTTTTCATATTCTAACCGCAATAAACGAATTTCGGTCATTAACCTGTCCGTTTCGACTTTGTCCGTTCCGCGGTAATAACCTCTGATTCGCCCCTCTTTATCTGTCAAAATGAACTTGTCGCTGTGGTCAAAATCTTCAGGATTGTCGCCTTTTTGTGCCGCAACTATAAAATAGCTGCATTTTGCCAAACGATACAAACTGTCTTTTGAACCCGTTACAAATCGCCACAAATTTTCATCTGCATTCAATTCTTGGGCATATTTTTTCAAAACCTGCACAGAATCATGTTCGGGGTCAATGGTATGCGAAAGAAAAATCAGGTCATTGCTCCCCTTAAAAGCCTCTTGCAAACGCAACATTTCGGACGACATGTCTATACAAATATTCGGGCAGCGAGTGAAAATAAAGTCAGACACGACAATTTTCCCGCGCAAGTTTTCCCGCGTGAAAGTTTTTCCGTCTTGGTCTGTCAAACGAAAGGGCAAAATGTGATGTGCTGTGTCGCCTTCAAGATTTGCAGGGCAATCCGTACTTTCGGGCGTGTAAATCTGAAGTTTTTTTAACTTTTGTTCGCTAAAAAACTTAAAAAAATAAAATGCCGTCAATGGCAAAATAAAGACCGCACTCAAAATGATAATTTTCAACAGCGGCGAAGTGTTTTGTTTTTTTCTTTCCATTAAAATTTTATTTTACGCCCCAAAAATAGCATTTTTGCTGCATTAAATTTATTTTTTGAAAAATGAATGTGAATAATATTACTTGGCAGGAAAAAGACAAAATGTTTGTGTGGCATCCGTTTTCACTTTTCGAAGCCGAAAATATCGCGATAGAGAGGGCTGAAGGTGCTTTTTTGTACACGACTGACGGCAGAAAAATTTATGACGGAATTGCTTCTTGGTGGGTCAATTTGCACGGACACGCGCACCCCTTGCTTGCGGAGGCGGTCGGAAAACAAGCCGCAAAACTGGAACAAGTAATTTTTTCGGGTTTTTCGCATGCGCCTGCCGCCGAACTTGCAGCCTCTTTAATCGAACAAACAGACAATAATTTTGAAAAAGTATTTTTTTCGGACAACGGAAGTACAGCCGTTGAGGTGGCGTTAAAGATTGCTTTGCAATATTTTTTTAATAACGGAGAAAGCAACAGGCGTAAATTTATTGCATTTGAGGGGGCGTATCACGGCGATACTTTCGGCGCAATGTCGGTCGGCGCAAGGGGGATTTTTAACAAACCTTTTGAAAATCATTTTTTTGAAACCTTGTTTGTACCGATTCCCGGCAAAGAAAATTTTGAAAAAGTGGCAGAATTGTTTGAATCCTTTTGCAAAACGGGAGAAATCGCCGGTTTCATTTTTGAACCGCTTGTTTTAGGTTCGGCAGGTATGTGTATGTACGAACCCGAATATTTGAATATACTCATACAAACAGCCCGAAAATATCATATTTTAATCATTGCCGATGAGGTTATGACCGGTTTCGGGCGCACGGGAAAATTTTTTGCCTGCGATTATTTGCGTGAAAAACAGGATATTATGTGCCTCTCAAAAGGCATTACGGGTGGATTTATGCCACTCGGGGCAAGTTTAATCAACACAAAAACGGCAGATGCTTTTCGCCGTGAGCCGTTTCATCGCTCTTTTTTGCACGGTCATTCCTACACGGGAAGTCCGCTTGCGTGTGCTTTGGCAAATGTTTCTTTGGCAATTTTACGTGCGGAGGAGACACAAAATGCCCTTCGGCGAATATCCGAACAACAAGCTTGTTTTGTTAAAAAACTGCAAAATTATAAACAAGCAGCTCGCCCTCGTTCGCGGGGAACAATCATGGCGTTTGACTGCGTTACGGAGGAAAAAACGGGCTATTTTAATTCAAAACGGGCATTGATGTCGGAATATTTTTTAAAAAAGAACATTCTTTTGCGTCCGCTCGGCAATGTTCTGTACGTTTTGCCCCCGTATTGCACGACGAATGAAGAATTGCAATATGTTCATGATGAAATTGAAAATTTTTTACGCTTATTATAAATTCGACGCAAAAAAAATCAAAATGATAGGTTTTAGGACAGAATTGCAGGATTTTTAGGTTCAAAAAAAATTGTTTCAGGCTTTCGCCCTTGTTTGTGTCTTCATAAACGACTTCGTGATGAGCAGGTTTTGTCGTTTGTGAAGGCGCAACTGACGGCGAAAAGTTATCAAATTGTCAAGTAAAAATTTAAAATTTTACATTTAAAATCCTGTAAACAATCTACCAATCTCTTGTTGCAATCAGTTCTTCAAGGTCTGCGTCGAAATTGTATGCTTTTGCAATAAAATCAAAGTCCATAGCAATACATTCCCTTGCTCCGGTTTCAATCTCACTGTCATTTTCCTCAAATTCACCTTGCAATTCATTAAATTTATCTGTTGCAAGATGAGTTAATTTATACAACTCCTCTAAATTTTTTGGTTGCTTGTTTTCTATTTGAAAGCATAAATTTATGAGGATAATTTTTGCTTTATCAACAAGGAAATTGGGAAAATAGTCGTCATCATACATATCTTTCAAGAATTTATATGACTTAACTGCTTCATTTTGGAGTTCTGTTTGTTGTTTTGCCATTTTGCTTAAAGTGTTGTTTTTACTGTATCTCCAATGAAAAAGGCTTTGCGAGGTGAAGACGCAAACAAGGGCGAATAAAGCATTATAACTAAAAATTATACCCTAATTCCGCAAAAACAGGCTTCCAAAAATCGGTATCGTGTTTTTGCCAAGCATGCGCACCGAAAGGCAAATGTCCCGTTGTTTCAAAACAAGCTTTCGGGTGCATTTCAAAGCCAAATTCCAATGATTCTCGAAAAGTCGGTATGTTAAAAAACGGCTTAAATGAAAACGGGTGATTCGACCAAATGACATCTTCGTTCAATTTCATGCGCGCGGTAGCGAAGCGATAAAAGCGAGAATAAAAGTAAAATTTGTTAATTTTTCGCAATGAAAAACCGCCGTTTCCTACCTTTTTGAGCAAACGATGTAAAAAAGGTATGTGCCATTTTGCGCCGAGTTCATGCATCCAATCTGTGTCCGTCCAAGGCGGACCGACGTAATCATAATTTTTTTCACACCATTCCGTTAAGCGGTCTTCAAAAATAAACACGTCGGTTTGATGTATGAGCATAAAACGATAGAACAAAAAACGTTTGTAAAAGTCGGGATTTGTCAAAAGATTGCTGTAGGCTTTTACATTCATAAACCACTTATTATCAAATCTTTCCGTGCGAAAATTGCCATACTTTTCATAGTTTTCCATGCTCAGCGAAGCAGGTGCAACAAAGACAATTTCATGAGAAGATAATTTTTCAAAACATCTTCTTAATGAAATATCTTCATAAAAATTCGGCACCGTTTGATAAATCGGAATCAATACGACAACATTTTTCTTCACTTTTGACAAGGCTTAATTTAGAACGGCAAAAAAATATGCGCGCTGAATTTGAAATAAATTTAGCTTTTTTTAAGACCTTTAAAAATTTTAAATTTACCTAAACCCCATTTTTGCAGCCTGAAAGTAAAGGAAACGCGCAAAACGCCGAAACCGTATTGTACACTTCTTTTGAAATTGATACTGCTTGCATCGTCAAAATATTTAGTCGGGCAACTGACTTCACCGACAGAAAATCCCGCAAAAACTATCTGTCCAAGCATTTCGTTGTCAAAAACAAAATCATCGGAATTATTATCGAGCGGCAAACTTGTCAGCACTTGACGGCTGAAAGCGCGATAACCCGTGTGATATTCTGCGAGTTTTTGGTCTATCATAATATTCTCAAAAAATGTTAAAGCGCGATTGGCAATGTACTTGTACAGCGGCATTCCGCCTTTTAAGGCGCCGTTTCCGATGATTCGCGAGCCTAACATCACGTCAAAAACGCCTCTTGCAATCGGATAAACGAGGGCTTCAATCAATAATGGAGTATATTGATAATCGGGGTGCAGCATCACGACGATGTCTGCGCCGATTTCGACGGCTTTGGCATAACAAGTTTTTTGATTGCCGCCATAGCCTTTATTTTGTTCATGTCGAATGACATGTTTGATGCCTAAACCGGAGGCAACTTCAACGGTGTTGTCGGGCGAATGGTCATCAACCAATATGACATCATCAACGATATCAAAGGGAATCTCGCGATAAGTGCGCTCTAATGTTGTGGCAGCTTTGTAGGCAGGCATCACAACGACAACTTTTTGCCCGTAAACCATAATAATTTTAATTTTTCGCCTTAGTGTGTTCGCAGAACAGAACTTTAAATCGGGCGCAAAACTAAAAAGATAAATTCTTTTTAGCAAATTGTTTTTGGGTACTCCTTCAAATTGCGCCGCAAACACGGTGCTTGCGGCAAACTAAATCGAAAAATTACCGATAATACAAAAACCATTTAGCAAGTTCTTTAAACGTAACTTTTTTTCCGTACATGAGCACGCCCACCCGATAAATGCGTGCCGCTACCCAAGTCGTAAAAATAAATCCCGCCACCAAAAATACACACGAAAGCAACAATTCGTACCACGGGACACCGAGCGGCAAACGAACCATCATGATGAGCGGAGAGGTGAACGGCACAACAGAAGCCCAAAAAGCAAGCGAACTGTCCGGCTCTTTAATGACGTAACTTGCTATAATAAAACTGAGTATCAAAGGCATTGAAACCGGCATAACAAGCTGCTGCGAATCCGTTTCGGTGTCTACAGCCGCTCCGATAGCCGCAAAAAGTGCCGCATAAAGCAAATAGCCGCCCGCAAAATAAAACAACAAACAAACAAGCAAAAACGGCAAATTCATAGTGTCAAAGGCTGCCATAATGTCTGCATATTGTCCGATAATTGCCGCTTCTTCTACCGCTTCATCAAGTTGCATGCGCGGCATTTGCGTCATTTTGTTTTGAAAAAAAACACCCGTTGCGACAGAAATACCGACACCAAGCACAATCCAAATTAAAAATTGTGTGAGCGCAACGCCCGCAACGCCGATAATTTTGCCCATCATCAACTGAAAAGGTTTGACAGACGAAATCATAACTTCAATAATTCGATTAGTTTTTTCCTCCATCGCTCCGCGCATGACTTGCGTGCCGAAAAGAAAAATAAAAATGTAAATTATCATCGCGCCCGCATACCCGACCGCCGTCGCGACTTCGGTATTAGATTTCTTTTCTCCGTTTTCGGTGATGTTGATGGTTTCAATGTTAATTTTTGTAAAAATGCTGTCCATTTTGCTTTTCGGAATGCCGGATTTACTGAGTTTTGCGGTTTCGAGGTCTTTGGCAATGACTGTTTCCAACATTTTTTTGGTTTGCAGCGAAACGCTTTTATGATAGTAAAACTGTATGCCGTTCGGATTGTAAATATCAAAACTCGGAATGTATAAAAGCCCGTCGTATTTGCTGCCGGCAAATTGTTTTTTTTCAGTCGCCAAATCCAAACTTGAATACATAAAAAATAGGTTCGGGAGCTGTCTCATGCGGTCTTTGAACAGTCCGCTTTCATCAATAACATTAATGACTTTTTGCTCACCGTCGAGCGTTGCTACCCAAGCCGGAATTATCATTAAAGCTGCCCAAAAAATCGGTCCGATAAGGGACAAAATGATGAAAGATTTTTTGCGAACACGTGTCAAATATTCTCGTTGAATGACAATAAAAATTTTATTCATGGCTTCAATTTATGTGCAAATCAGCCCTTGCGGAATGTTGCGTGATACGGCACAAAACTAAGAATTTTTTTTGTCAAATAAAAAAGAGTTTTTTCAAAATGATGCTGTAACGCTTTCGGCTTGTGTTTTCACAAACGACGGTGAAAATTTTTTTCGCTTGTGAAGATACAAACGACGGCGAAAAAATCCTATTCTTAACAGTGTTGCCGTTTAGTCTGAGGGTTATGATTTTTTCGCAACCAACTGATAATCAATGTTTTAAATTTTACAAGATTCAAGAATCTAATTTTTTCCTGACATTCTTTTGCTTTTGCAGATTAAAACAAGGATTTTTAAATGTTTTTTTGCAGGATTGCAAAAATTATTCGCCTCACGATTTAGCAAATCCTGCAGCAAAATTAAAGTATGAAAATATGAGGACTGAAATATAAAATGCTCAAATTAAGTCCTTTACGGCATTCGTAAGCTCAGGAAATTGCCATAAAAACCCCGCTTGCAGAATTTTTTCGGCACTGACGCGGTTGCCGCCCAAAACAAGAGCCGCACGTTCGCCGAGTACGATTTCGAGAAAAAAGGAAGGAATATTCGGCAAAAAAAGCGGTCGCCCCAAAACTTTTGCCGCTGTTTTGTTAAAATCTTCATTACTTACCGGATTTGGCGCAACTGCATTGAATTTGCCGCGCAAATTATTGTTAAAAGCCGCAAAATAGAACATATTTGCCAAATCTGCCGCATGAATCCAAGAAATATATTGTTGTCCGCTGCCGAGAGCCGCCCCCAAACCCAAACGCACAGGCATTATCATTTTTTCAAAAGCACCGCCCTTTTTCGACAAAACAATTCCGATGCGCAGCGAAACTGACCGTGTGCCGATTTGCTCAAATTTTTGACAAGAATCTTCCCATGCACGGCAAACTTCCGACAAAAAGCCGTCTCCGCAAGGGGCATTTTCGCTCAAAAAAGTGCTGCCCGTGTCTATACCGTAATAGCCTGTTGCCGAAGCGGAAACGAAACATTCGGGCTTAATTTGTGCTTCCGCAAAGTTGCGAAAAAGTAATTCAGCCGATTTTACGCGACTCTCCACAATCTCCTTTTTTCGCTCCTCCGTCCATGCTTCGTCCGCAACGCCCGCTCCCGCAAGGTGTATCACGTGGGTAATGCCCACGATTGCGGCAGGGTTGATGTGCGATTTTTGTACGTCCCAATCGTAAATTTTTACTCCGTTTGTCGTGGTTTTCGCTTTTCTCGAAAGCCACACAATCTGATGCCCTTCCTTTTGCAAGCGTTCCGTGAGGTACAGCCCGACAGTGCCTGTTCCGCCCGTGATGAGAATTTTTTTGCGCTCCATAATCGTTTAATTTTTAATGATTTTCTTCATAATTTTCCGCCCGTTGTTCAGGCGGCAATGCAAAAAATACAGTCCCGAAGGTAAGTTTTCTCCCGTTTCAAAAATTCCTTTTGTTTCAAAATTTTTCTCAAAAAGCAAAACGCCTACCGATGAAAAAATTTGCACCTGCGCAGACTCGGAGAGCGAAATGTTAAATTTATCACTGCTCGGATTGGGGTAAATTTGTAAAAAAAAAGCCTCCTCTTCGTCCGTTCCGGTAACATTTTTAGCCGTTTGGAGACAAAAAACGCCCCCTGCCGCGCTTCCTACCAATATTTTGCTGCCTGCCAAAGCAGGAAAAAGTCCGCGCCCCAAAACTTGTGCCGTCGTTAAGGCGGGATTTTTTTCCCAAACCAATTTTTGCGGCAAAATATTTTCCGTCAATCCTTTGTCAATATTAAAATAAATTAACAATTCGCCGCTTTGATTTCCGGTCAATAAATCCGTCTTGTTGTCGAGGTCAAAGTCGGAAAAAACACCGTTTAAAAGCCTTTTTTGTGTATTATTTTCAATGCCGGCAAAATTTGTTTTGCGCAAAACAAAATTCAATGCCCCTTTGTTTTCGTATAAATCCGCGCCTCCTTGATATTTTGTCAGCAAAATATCCGATTTTTTATCGCCTGTAAAATCGCGAAAAAGCACTTCGTCATACACGGAGAGCGGAAAATTGAAAGAAATTTTTTTATTCAAATCAAAAATCGGTTTCCCGTTTGTGCTCTCATTTTTTACATAAAAAAATTGCATTTCACTTTTTTTTACATCATAACCGGAAACAAAAATATCATTTTTGCCGTCGCCGTCGGCATCTTCAAAGCGCAAAACAAGTTGCGATAATTGAAGAGATTGCAGACCGAGCCAATTTTTTTCTTTGAGCACATAAGCGGGATTTTGCTCCGTCCCGGTATTTTCAAAGTGTTGAATTTCAGAAAGATACACATCTTGAAAACCACTTCCGGCATTACCGAGCAAAAAATCCGTATCGCCGTCGCCGTCCGTATCGAAGGGAAAAATGCGCGCATTTTCACCGACATCAAGCATATTTTCTTGTAAAAAATTACTTTTTTGAAATGAAAAATCAGCCTGCGCGCCCGAATTTCCGGTAAAAAGCCAAGCCGATTCGCGCATATTCACGCGGTTATTTTCATTGTAAAAAAGGTTCGGTGCGACAAGCAAATCCTCATTTCCGTCAAAATCGGCATCTAAAAAGTAGCTTGCGGGGAATGTCGGCAAATTAATTTTTTTATCTGTCGGCATCGTGCCGACTGCGTTAAAAACGGCGGATTTTTGATTGCCTTTATTATTGAAAAAAAACACTTCATCGCAACTGACTTCACCGACAAAAATATCCATCTCGCCTTCCTTGTCCGAATCGTATGCCGTTATGCTCGAGACCGCGTGCATAACTCGCTCGGTACGACAGGACGAAGTGCCGAAAAAATACACGCCGC
>JBPOJO010000456.1:0-2998 GCA_052033485.1 Bacteroidota bacterium
CGTCTCTTTCTTGCGCAGGAATTTGCTTCCAAAGAATTACGCGATAAATAAGCTGATGCAAATTTCGCCACAGAAAAAAACGATGTTTCCGTAATATTTGCTCTAAAAGTTCTTCCAAAATGCCTTCTGCGTCCTTACTTTCGCCGTTTTTGAGGGCAGCCAACGCCCTTTTTACCATTGGGTAGGGGTATTCTTGCGCTGCCTCATACAGTTCTTCGGCTTTTGCGGGCGTGGTAATTTTCAACATATTTTTTTCTTTTTTTGGGCTATACAAAAAAGGCGCAATTTTTAATTCTCCTCTTCTAAAATCTTCAAAAGTCTTTTGTTCAAATACAATTTTTCCTTACCGACTTTGACTGATTCTAAAAATCCGGCAGCTTCTAATAATATTAGATAGTGCCCTACAGTTTTTGAATTTCCGATTTTTTCATCAATCAAATGTTGTCGTTTTGTGTAAGGCAAACGAAATAAAATTTCAATCAAATCCTTTGAATAAATTTTCGGAAAAAAAGATTTGATTTCTTCCGACGTTCTTTCCATCGAGTCAGTGATTTTTTTAAGCCGCAACAAACCGCTTTTAGATGTTTCTTCTGCCATTTTCAACATGAATAAAATGTAATTCACCCAATCATTTTTTTCTGTAACATTTCGCAAAGAGGCATAATACGTGTTTTTGTTTTTTATGATAAATTCACTTAAATAAATCGCAGGAATGTCAAGCAAACCGGTGAGTTTCAAGTACAACAACAGCAAAATTCTTCCCGTCCTTCCGTTTCCGTCTGCAAACGGGTGAATTGCTTCAAATTGATAGTGCATTATTGCCATTTTCACGAGGGGGTCAATGGAGCAGTCTTCATTGACAAATTTCTCAAAATTTGCTAATTTGTCCCTTATGACCGTTTCACCTGTCGGCGGGGTATAAATCACTTCGCCTTGTGCATTCACTAATGCAGTTCCCGGCGTGTTTCGGATAGCGGCTTTGTTTCGTTTAATACATTGTACGATTTTTATGCAAAGATTTGTCGTGATGAAAGGTTTTGTTTTCAACTCTTCTAATCCCAACCAAAGTGCTTCTTTGTAATACAAAACTTCTTTTGTTGCAGAATTTTCTATTTTTCCTGCCACGACCATTGCTTGGAAAAGTTCATCATTGGTCGTGATGATGTTTTCTACTGCCGAACTTGCTTTCGCTTCCTGCAAATAAATCGTGTCCAAAAAGAGTGTCGGATTCGGCAAACTCATCAAAGTTCCGTTGAGTTGCGCCAAGGCTCTGCTCGCTGAAATCGTTTTGCGAAAAATGTCGTTGTTTTCAACATTTCCATCCGGGGGGAGCAAAGGCAAATCGTTATAGGGAATTTTTCTGTCAAAATTGTTCATTTTGTTCAAGGGTAAATTTTACGCTCGTTTTTGATACGAGGGCAAAAATACGAAAAATTTACCCTCGTTTGCTCAAAGATGAACAAATTTTAGGATCTTTTGTTAATTTTTTTTGAAAAATGCAACATTGAGGGGCAGCCAATTCGTCAATATGAAGTCCGTTGTACGGTCGTGAAACATTATTTGAAACGAAAATGAAAAAAATTATCATTCTGCTTTTGTCAATCTTTGCAAGCCTTGCCGCGCAAGCGCAATCTGCTTTTCTTTTTCATCAATTGCTTTACACCGGCGGATACGCCAATAATTCTGTCAAGAACAAAAAAATTCCTTTGGGAAATTTTAAGGGATATTGTGTTTATCAAAAAGACACTTTGCGTGGGAATGTGCAATGCGAGCGAGGCGTGATTCGTGTGCAGGAAGACCTGCAAAACAGACTGATTCGGGTTTCTGACAGCAATTTACGGGCTTTTTTTTTAGAAAAAGAAAATCAAAAACTTGCCGTTCGTCGGCTTGCTGACGGTCGGTTTTATCGTGTGGTACTTGATACGCTTGGTTTTACGATTTTTGACAGTCATTTGCAACTGAAAAAAAGTGAAAAACATACGTCAGGGCGTGAATGGATATTGACTTACAAGGGCAAAGTGGGGTACGCGAGCAATTTTTGGCAGTCAAATACAAAGAAAAACATCATTCGCGCCTTAAATGAGCTTTTTGAAGCGGATTTGCGCAGTGAAGAATTTGAAAATCTTGCGATTTTAGTCGACAACATTCTCAATCTTGAAAACAGAGCCCTTAAAAAGTACCTTTTAAAAAACGGATAGTTTTCGCTTAAAAACTTATCAATCAGAAAATTGAAATTGTTTTTTTGGCAAAACGGACGTTTGCCCTTGCTGTTTTGCCAAAAAAAATTGCGCGTACATCAAGGCGCAAACGCAAACAAAGCAATCAACAACGCAAGAACACAAAACGACAAAAAGTAGGGATTTTTAAATACTTCGTCCCACGTGAGTTTGTCGTCCGAAACGGCTTGTTGCATCTCTTTTTCAGCCGAATTTTTAGCTTTTTTTAGATTTTCTTCAAAAATACTTTTGAGGTAATCGTCGTTCAAAGAGGGATTTTCTTCTTTAATTTTAGCGATTTCTTTACGCGAGTTGTCTATCGTTTTTCGCCAACTCAATGTGCGTTTTTGAATTTGATTTTTCCATTTTAAAATGTGCATCATAAGATTTTGCAGATGACTTTCTAAGGCTCTTTTTTCTTTTTTGCTCATCAATTTCACAGATTATACAGTGCGCCAATCGTACACAGTTTCAAAAATATCTTGGCGACTTGGCGTTAAAATTTCCTGATTCGGCATATCAATTCGGGCAGAATCCAAAGCTGTTTCCATCGCCCGACTAAATTTTTCATCAAAAATGGGCAATAATTCGGCATTTTTGTACAACAATAAGGCGATTTCTTCCCGAAATTTGTCAATTTCCGTGAGCCAAACGCCGTCTCTTTCTTGCGCAGGAATTTGCTTCCAAAGAATTACGCGATAAATAAGCTGATGCAAATTTCGCCACAGAAAAAAACGATGTTTCCGTAATATTTGCTCTAAAAGTTCTTCCAAAATGCCTTC
>JBPOJO010000173.1:0-5055 GCA_052033485.1 Bacteroidota bacterium
AAAAAGCTTGTTGTGCAAATGATTCTATTTCTGTTGCTACGGAACATGAATACATTGTTTGTTACCAAAAAAAGCATAATCCAATAAAAAAAATACCACTTGGCGAGGAAGCAATTAGCAACTACAAGCTGAAAGATGAAAAGTTTGAAACACATGGATTTTATTCTATTAAAGACCTAAATGATAAATCTTTACAAGATAGCGCAGGACTACATTATGATATTCAATGTCCTGATGGAACGATTCTTAAAGGTGAATTAAATCAATGGAAATGCAATAACTCGACCTTTTTTAAAAGGTTAAACGATAATCGAATTGTTTTTAAACAAAATAAAAATGGGGAGTGGAAAGTTTATTACAAAATTTATCTGAACGAGCAAAAAGGAGAATTGAGGTATGATGAAAATGGGGATATTATTCAAAAAGGAAGAAATATTTCGTCAATCATTGATACTGTTTTGAACAAAAATGCAAATGATGAGATGAAAAAAATTTTTGACGGTAAAAAGCCTTTTGATTATCCTAAACCAAGCAATTTAGTATTTCAGCTTTTACAAGCATCAACCGACCCAAACTCCATCATTCTCGACTCCTTCGCAGGCAGCGGCACAACCGCTCATGCAGTTTTGAATCTCAACAAACAAGACGGCGGTCAACGGAAATTCATTTGTATCGAAATGGAAGATTACGCCGAAAGCATCACTGCGGAAAGGGTTAAACGTGTCATCAAAGGTTACGGAAAAACGGAAGGCACAGGCGGCAGTTTTGATTTTTATGCGTTGGGGCAAGCGATGTTTTTGGAAGACGGGAACTTGAACGAAAGTGTGGGCGAGGAGAAAATTCGGCAGTATGTCTATTACACCGAAACGAAAACTTCCTTAGGCATTTCTTCATCAAGCGAAGCAAATCACAGTTTTTTGGGCATCAACCACAACACGGCGTATTATTTTCACTACGAAAAAGATAGCCTCACCACCTTAGACCATACTTTTTTAGCCTCCATAACGACGGAAGCATCGCTTTATGTCATCTATGCGGATAACTGTTTGCTCACGAAAGATTTTATGACTAAGCATCGCATTATTTTCAAAAAAATTCCGAGGGATATCACAAGATTTTAAATCATGGAGAAATTTCAAATTCTTAGCACGCATTTATTAAACCAATACCTTGAACAAATTACGGAAAGTGATTTGACAAGCGCATTGGCTTTATTGCAAAATAAAAACAGTTTTGCAAACACAGATTTTGCTTTTTATATCCAAAGCTCTGCCGCTTATTCGTCCAATATTGAGGGCAACAGCATTGATATTGATACCTATTTGAAGAATAAGCAATTTAAAATAAAATCGAAACCGAAAGAAATGACCGAAATTGATGATTTGGTGGCTGCTTATAATTTTGCCCAAACAAATGCACCCAATTTGAAAAACTTTTTGGAATCACATAAAATTTTAAGCCGTCATTTTTTATCATTGAAAAGTCAAAGAGGAAAATTGAGAAACCAACAAGTAGGGATTTTTAGCGACGGTAAGGTTGAATATATGGCAGTCGAACCCGATTTTGTGAAACAGGAAACAGATAAATTATTTGCCGATATTGACTATTTATTAGCGAATGAATTAAACCTTAGCGAAATAGTTTATTTTGCTGCGTATATTCATTTGATATTTGAGAAAATACACCCTTTCATGGACGGCAACGGGCGTGCAGGGCGATTGTTAGAGAAATGGTTTTTGGCAAGCAAAATAGGTGAAATCGCATGGGCAATCAAAAGCGAAGAATACTATGCCAAAAATCGCCCCGATTACTATAAAAACATTCACCTTGGTTTGGATTATTATAGTTTGCAGTTGAACAAAATGCTGCCCTTTCTTTTAATGTTGCCGCAATCATTAACTTTTGAAAAATAGTATGGAGCTAAAACCCTATCAGCAACAAGTTATCAACGACCTTGCATTGTTTTTGGAAAACATACAAGAAACCAAAGACGTGAAAGAAGCTTTTTATAATTTTTGGGCAAATCACCCGCGAACGCCTTTATTGCCGTTTGTCGGCACAGACATCGCACCTTACAAAAACAATGTGCCTCGTGTGCCGCATGTATGCGTGAAAGTTCCGACCGCAGGCGGAAAAACTTTTATTGCTTGCAATGCCATTAAAACCATTTTTGATGCCTTTGCTTACGAAAAATCAAAAGCAGTGGTTTGGTTAGTGCCTTCTGTCACGATTTTAGACCAAACACTCAAAAATTTAAAAGACCCTAATCACCCTTATCGCCAAAAAATTAACGTGCATTTTGGCAGCAAAGTTGAAGTTTTTGACAAAGCAGCCCTTTTACAAGGGAGCGGATTTAATGCTTCTTCGGTCAAAGAACAATTAAATATTTTCGTTTTGAGTTTTGACAGTATCCGCACAGCCAACAAAGAAGGCAGGAAAGTTTATGACCAAAACGGCTCGCTGCAATCCTTTGAAACGCTTTTGGGCAAAGAAGAAGAAATTTCTTTGATGAAAGTGATGCAATATTTAAACCCCTTGGTTATCGTGGACGAAAGTCATAACGCCGAAACGGAACTAAGCGTGGAGATGCTCACCGCCTTTAATCCTTGTTTTATTCTTGACCTCACCGCCACTCCACGCAAAAACAGCAATATCATTAGCTTTATTGATGCTTTGGAGCTGAAAAAGGAAAACATGGTGAAGTTGCCCGTGATTGTTTACAATCACAAGGACAAAACAGAAGTTATACATTCGAGTTTGCAACTGCAAAGGCGATTAGAGTTACAAGCGATTGAAGAGGCGAAAAAAGGCGGTAAATATATTCGTCCTATTGTTCTTTTTCAGGTACAACCCAAAAACGGCAAAGACTTTTTGAATGTTGAAGAAGAAAAATCCAATGTGCAAAAGCTCAAAGAAAAACTCATCGAGTTGCAAATTCCTGCCGAACAAATCAAAATCAAAACGGCAAACATCAACGAAATCAAAGGTCTTGATTTGATGAGCAAAACTTGTGAAGTGCGTTACATTATTACCATAAACGCACTGAAAGAAGGTTGGGATTGTCCGTTTGCTTATATTTTGGCATCTTTGGCAGATAAGAGTTCGGCGGTTGATGTGGAGCAAATTTTAGGCAGAGTTTTGCGTCAGCCTTATGTGATGAAACACAATTTTCCCTTGCTCAATTTGAGTTATGTGCTTACGGCTTCTGCCAAATTCCTTGACACCTTAGACAACATCGTAAAAGGTTTAAATAAAGCCGGTTTTAGCAATAAAAGTTTTCGCACAAATGACGCAGAATTATTTACGGAAAACGTCATAGCAAAAGATTTAGCCAAGCAAGAACCCTTAGATTTTAGCCCTGCGCCAAACGAAAGCGATGAAATTGACACCGACAGAATTTTAAATTGGCAAGAAGCGCAAAAGGTGAATGACGTGCAGCAAGCACATCAAGATGCAGACAGTATTCTTTCAAAAATAGAGCAGACAGCCAATCAGCAAAATATTGCTTTTGAGGAAAAAATGGCTGAAATGGAAGCAAACAACATCGTTGCTTTACCCAACGAAATACAAAAACTTGTGAAAACATACAGCATGAAAGACATTTTCAAGGAAGCAGCGACACAAATCAGTTTGCCGCTTTTTTACCTAAAAGCTCCGACGAGCAGTTTGTTTGGCATCAAAGATGATGTTATTTTGGAAAAAGAGCATCTTTTGGAAGGTTTTGCGCTGAGCAAATCAGATACGAATATTGCATTTGACAGCATTGTCTCCGAACTTTACAAAGTAGATTTAGACGAAACGAAAAAAGAACACACGCCGACATTTGTGCGGCTTGACGGTGAAGTCAAAGACAAAATCGTGGATTTTATTCATTACAACATCAAAAAAGAAGGCAAAATAAAAAATGCGACAAAACTCGTCATGGACATTATCGGCAATATGTATCCGATAGCAGATGAGGAAATCAAAAAGTATGTCGGCAGAGTGTTAGAAGATTTTAGTGAGGAGCAGTTTTCCGCTTTTGAAAATCAAAAATACAGCTATATTGACAAGATAAAGCAAAAAATAAAAACACTTTCGGAATCGTATGCAGAGAAGAAATTCAGAGATTTTTTAGACACGGATAAAGTTTTTGTTAAATATTCAAATACTTTGCCAAGCAGCATTTCGCCAAGTGAAACGGCAAAAGACATCACCAAGTCGCTTTACGAAAAAGAGGCAAGCATGAATGGCTTTGAAGAACGTGTCATTAACGACATTGCTAATATGCCAAACATTGCCTTTTGGACAAGAAATTTGGAAAAGCGAGGATTTAGAATAAACGGTTTTATTAATCATTATCCCGATTTTATTATTCAAACCAAAAGCGGAAAAACGATTTTGTTAGAAACGAAAGGCGACCATTTAGACGCAGCGCAAAAAATTAGGCTCGGCGGACTTTGGGCAAGCAAAGCAGGCAACAATTACCGATATTTTATGGTTTATGAAAGAAGAACCGTAGATAATGCTTACCAATTAGAAGACTTTTTAAACATTATCAAGGATATTTAGCACGATTTGAAAGAAACATGAAAGGGCAGATTTGCGCGCTTAGGCTTAAAATTTATTCCCTTTCGCCTCATAATTTCTTGTGCCGACACTTGTGCCATCACAAGCGACAAAAAAACACTGCATCATACCCTCGCTTGTGAAGGCGCAAAACAACAGCGAAAGCCGAATTTAGGAAATCGTGCTGCAAAAAACAGGAAAGTTTTCCGAAGTTGTCAGTAAGTACATTGTTGCAAAACAAAAACGGAAAGAAGATGTTTGTCAGATGCCGAAAAGATGAAAAAAAACGCCGAAATCAAAAATAAAATTTTTATCGTTTAGCGGTTTTATCCTCAAACCGTTTCAGTACTAAATTCTCTGATAGTTTCCATCGTTTCCACACTCACACGACACACGCGCATGAGCAAATCAATGACTTGTTCTTTGTAATCCGCAAATTTATAGGCGTTAAATTGTTCGGCTATCGTTGAGTCGCTCGGCGTATTTTCTTTGTATTGGTCTAAAATC
>JBPOJO010000035.1:0-2211 GCA_052033485.1 Bacteroidota bacterium
TATGGAATTATTTAAGCATAAATCGAATTTATGTTTGCGCAAACCCCAAAAATCAGTGTGAAAAACCTGTTTTTTTAAACCTTGTTTTTTTATCAAAACAGAAATTGCCGTGCCTTGTTCAATATCAAAAACATTTTGGTCGCGTGTTCCTTCGGGCGTTTTTTATTTGTTTTTGGCGTTTCCGTGCAGGTCAATAAAATACAGTTGGTCAAAAGATTTCATAAAACTCTCGCGCATAACGCGAAACGTCGGGTTGTCCAAAAAAGAGTGATTGGTTATAACGGCAACTATTCCCGCGCCTGTTTTGTCAATTTTATGTTGCGCAAAACGAATAAATTTAACATAATCATCTTGCAGCCATTTAGAATTTTTTTCGCCGAGCGGTTTGCCGTCAACTTGGTAGTAATTCGCTTGAAATTCAATTTTTTCTTTTGCCCAAATATCCACTCCTCTTAAAAGATTGCTAATCCACTGCCCTTTATTTTTTGAATGACCGGAATAGGGCGGATTCCCCGTTATCACCAAAATCGGCTTATCTTTAATTTTTTGGGCGGCTTTACCTTCGGAGGATAAATGCGGCACAAAAACGTTAGAAGGAATGTCTGCTATCGGCTCCAAAGTATTGGTCAAAAATAATTGAAAACGGTCATCTTCGCTTAATTCATAGCCGTTTTCGCGCAAAAATTGCGACAATTTTAAGTGCGCAATCGTGTAGGGAGCAATTAAATATTCAAAACCGTAAATGTTTTTTAAAATATGCTCTTTGATAATTTGCGTTTTCACGGCTTTGTTTTGCGCAAGCGGGCTTTCAAAAATTTGTTTTAAAATTTCTGTTAAAAAAGTCCCCGTTCCGGTCGCAAAATCCAAAATTGTTACCGAATCTTGCGAGGCAATTCCCGCTTCGATATGAAAAATACTTTTTAAAACTTGATTGACGGAAGCAATAATGAAGCTGACAACTTGCGGCGGCGTGTAATAAACCCCTTTCGATTTCCTCAAATCACTGTCGTAAGCGGCAAGAAAAGTTTCGTAAAAATAAATGTAAGGGTCGGTTTCAATGTCTTCACTGTCTTTAACTTTCTTACTGAATGTTAAAGTTTTTTTCAATTCGGGCAAATCAAGGTGATTCATGACGGAAATCACTTCATCAATTATCCATTTGGTTTCCCGATAATTTTTGTTTTCGAGTTGCTCCAAAAATCCGACAAGTTCGCGAATCAATTCAAATGATTTCGGGATAAATTTTTTGGCATTATCAAGCGTTATTTCCTTTGTATCGGCATTTAATTTAGCCAAAAACAGTCCGTAAACAAGCATTTGAGCAAATGCATCCGAAAATTCAGCAACGGAAAGTTCGTTAAAAACATTGCTTCTGAAAATTTCATACAAGCCGATTAAGTAATCTTTTTCGTTGAAATTTTGTTGTCTGACAAGCTCATCATGCAAAAAAACTTTCAAATTTTTGGCACGTATCGCCAACGCTCGCGCTAATTCCTGTGCATTAGAAATGCCGGTCTGCCCCTGCGAGTAAAAGTTTTTTATCAGATTTTCAATATTTTTTGCTTTTTCCGTATCGTGTTTAAATTTAATATTTTCAAGCTCAGAAATTTTGCATAAAGTTTCCCTTTGAACAGTGCCGTTTTTTATCCAAATAAATTCTAAATAGTTGGTAATTAAAAGGTTATCGGATAATTCTCTGTATTTTTTAATTTGTTCAGAAGTCAAAATTTTATCGAGATTTTCGGTTATTTTTTTATTTTCAACATATCCAATCAGCCCGTTTTGAGAAAAAATTTTGAAATCGGGCGCGCCGTAATTTTCTTTTCGTTTAGGTTCGTGTAAAACGTGTATTTTTTTTGCGCCGTCTTTTGCGCAACTTTCTGCGATTGTTCGCAAAACAGTTTCGAGGGCGAATCTTTTGGAGTGTTCCGTGAGTTCATTCAAAGGAACACTTTGTAATTCTTTAATGTAAGCACTAAAATCTGTCATTTTCGGGAATTTTTTGAGAGGCAAAAGTAAAAAAAATCGGCGATTCTTTTTAAGAAAGGCAAAAAAATGCGCGAAATGATAAAAATAAAATTTGTAAGCGTACTTTTTATGATTTTCAAGTCTAAATTTGCATTTTTTTTGCGAAATTTGTTAACTGTGTATTGCGAATAAAGGCAAATTTGCCTTTTGGTGTTTTTTTGTAATTGTTCAGCCGGAGTGTAC
>JBPOJO010000364.1:0-16121 GCA_052033485.1 Bacteroidota bacterium
ATAAAGAAAATTTGCGACTCGCGAAAAATTTTTTCAAAGACATTTAAATGCTACAATCGTAATATCATCGCGTTGGTTTTCGTCTTGTTTGTGCTTAAGAAATTCGAGTTCAAGAATTTCTTTTTGCGTTTCGAGCGGTAAACCTGCAATTCGCAAAAGATGCGGCTCCAAACTTCCGAATTTTTTATTTGAGCGGTCATTTTGGTCAGAAAAACCGTCAGTTGTCAGAAAAATAACATCGTCGCTTTTGACCAATAATTCATTTTTTTCAAAAACTTTATTGGTGTTGCCTGCGCGTCCGCCGATGGTCTTCTTACTGCCCCTAAACATACGGAAAAATTCTTGATTTACCAAAATTAATGGGCGTTTTGCGCCCGCAAAAGTAATTTTATTTTCCGAATGTTCGTTTTTACGCTCAATTCGGCACAAAATAATATCAAGCCCGTCATCATTTCCGGTTTGTTCTTGTCGCAAAATCGTTCGGATACGCAAATCCAACTCACGCAAAATCTCGTCCGGTTCGTAAATTCTGTCAAAAATAATAATTTGTTCCAAAAGTCGTTCCGCAATTAAGGACATGAAAGCACCCGGCACGCCGTGTCCGGTGCAGTCTCCGACAGCGATAAAAGTGCGGTCGCGAACTTTTTGCAGCCAATAAAAATCACCCGAAACGACATCTTTGGGCTTAAAAATGACAAAATGTTCGGAAAAAATCGGCGCAAAATGTTCTTTCGGGGGCAAAAATGCTTGCTGAATTGTTTTTGCGTAGCGCAAACTATCCATGATTCGGCGATTGTTTTGCTCAATTTTTTCATTTGCTTCCGTCAGTTCTTGATACGAGCCTGTATTTTCGAGCGCGATAGAGATATAAGAGGTTAAAGCGCGAAGCAAATTGATGCGATTTTCATCAAAAACATTTTTTTCTTTGCTCATCAACATCAAAACGCCGACGGGTAAATTTTTGGAAAAAAGCGGCAAACAAACCGCCGAACCTGCCGAGTTTGTAATCTTTTCAAAATGTTCGTCAACCCCTTGCGGCAAAATAATGTCGCAACTTTCCGTGCCGCAATCATTGACAATCCATTCCGTTTGTGTCCGCAAGGCTTTCACGGCAGGCGAATCATGTTCTAAATTTTCCTCATACGCTTTGAGCAAATTTCCTTCAAAAAGTACGTTGTCAAAGTACAAAAAACCGCGTTTTTCGTCCAAAGCACCCATGGAAAGAAAATCAATCGGTGCAAAAACGCGCAACTGCTCATAAAGGGCGTTTGCCATTTGATAACCGTCGAGAAATGAAGTAATTTCGCGCCCGACACGGCTCAAAATACGGATATTTTCATAAGAGCGTTCGAGTTCGGAACTTCTCAATTTAATGTCTTCGCTTTGCCTGACGACTTCAAATTGTTTTTCTTCGAGTGCCTGATTGATGTTCAAAATTTTGTTTCTTTGTTCAATAATTTCGCCGTAAGCCGATTCAAGTTTATTTTTTTCGGCTTCCAACTCAATAGTGCGCTCTTTGACGAGGTCAGAAAGTCGGGCATTTTGTCGCTCAACGGAGCGAATTCTTATTTTGTAAATTCCCCAAAAAATACCGATAACTGCCAAAAAAGCCCCAATTCTGAACCACCATTCCTGCCAAAACGGTGGCGAAATGACGATTTTCAAGGTAGTGCCGTTTTCGTTCCATAAACCGTCGTTGTTTGAGGCGGCAAGGATGAAAATGTACTCACCCGGCGGCAAATTGCTGTAAGTCGCAGAGCGTCGGCGTGCATCGGTCATTTGCCATTCTTTGTCAAAACCGGACAATTTATATTTGAATAAATTTTTTTGCGGCAAGCGAAAATTCAACGCCACAAAATCAATTGTAAAAACATAATCGTTGTAGCTCAAGGCAATTTCTTTTACATTTCTGATGTTATCAGAAATTCTGTCATTTTCATCGTGTTGCAAACTTTTGTTAAATATCTTAAAATCCGTTATGAAAACTTTCGGAACGGATTGATTATTTTGTATGCTGTCGGGGTGAAAAACCTCCGTTCCGCGCATCGAGCCGAAAATAATTTCACCGTTTTTACTCCGCAAAACGGCACCGGGGTTAAAGCGGTTGCTGCCCAAACCGTCATTGATGTCGTAATTATGGACGTTTTTATTTTTTCGGTCGAAACGACTTAACCCCTTATTGGTGCTGAGCCAAATTCTTCCCTGATGGTCTTCCGTGATAGCGTAAATGACATCGTCGGCAAAACCTTCTCGTTCGGTATAGTTTTCAAAAGCGTTATTTTGCCTGTCCAAAACGCTTAAACCGCCGCCGTGCGTTCCGAGCCAAAGATATGAATTTTTGTCCTGCGTGATGTAAGTGATGTAATTATGACTGATGCCGGCAGAATTGTGGGTGCCGCGTTTGAGAAAAGTCTTAAATTCGCCTGTTTGTCTGTTAAAAAGATTTAAACCGCCCATGGTTGCCACCCAAAGGTCTCCGCTTCTGTCTTCAAAAATCGCCGTAACACTTGCATCGCTGAGGTTTCCGGCTTTATTTTCATTTTTGGAATAATGCAAAAAAGCGTCATTAACGCGGTCATAGAGGTCTAAACCTGCGGAAGTACCAATCCAAATATAACCAAAACGGTCTTCCCGAATCGCCCAAACGGTGTTCGCGCTCAAACCTTTGCTTATATCAATTTCCTTTTTAAAATGCTTAAATTTTCCTAATTTTGGGTCAAAAACGGAAAGTCCTCCGCTGAAAGTACCTATCCAAATAAAACCGTATTGGTCTTCGGCTAAAGAAATTACATGATTGTCGCAAAGGGTATTGTCCGAATTTTTGCCGCTTGCGGTGAAATGAACGATTTCTTCGGGATTGTCATAGCCTTGCGGCAAAAAATAAAGACCTTCAAAAGTTCCGAGCCAATAATTTCCGTTTCGGTCTTGTAAAATTGACCAAATATCGCTTTTAATGCTTGAAAGTTTTGTTTTCAAGGGGCTTGAATACCGTTTAAAAATTTCCTTTTGACTGTCATATTTAAAAACGCCGTTGTTTGTACCGACCCAAACCGTGCCTGTTTCATCTTTTGCAACGGAGGAAATTACGTCTGACAGTAAAAATTGACTTTGCGAATTTTGAGTACAAGAAAAAAGTGAATTATCGCTTAAATTAATATAAAAAAGCCCGTTTCCGTAAGTCCCGACCCAAATTTGTTCGCCGACTGCAAGCAAAGTTTGCACAAGCGCGTTGTGCAGATTCAAACCGAGTTGCGTTGCGGGAATTATCTTTTTTTTGTCGGGCAAATAAATGTGCAAACCGGCGATTGAGCCAATCCAAATTCTGCCGAGTCTGTCTTCGCAAAAGGTATTGACGGAGGTGATAAAAACTCTTTCGCCCTCATCTACTCTTTCTAAAGTGAGTTGTTTTTCGTTGATTTGATACAAGCCGTTTTCTGCCCCTACCCAAATTTGTCCTCTGCTGTCGGCAAAAAGTTGTTGAATGCTGTTGTCGGCAAGGGAAAGCGAGCGAATCAGTTCAAAAGTTTGCTTATTTTCATTAAATTTTTTAATTCCGCCGTCTGTACCCGCCCAAATGTTTCCTTTTTTATCTTCAATAATCGTTCTAATTCGGTTCGTGCTGAGGTTTTTACTGATTTCCGTTTGAGTTTGAAAACGTTTAAAACTTTCATTTTTAGGCACATATAAATTCACTCCTTCTGCTGTTCCGACCCAAATTCTTTTTTTTCTGTCTTGGAAAATGCAAGAAATAATGCCGGAAGAAATGCTTGATGTATCCTTATAATGGTTCTTAAAAGTGCGAAACTCATACGCATCAAATCGGCTTAAACCGTCTTGCGTGCCGAACCAAATAAAACCTTGTGCGTCTTGCAAAACAGAGGTTACCGAATTGTGTGCCAAGCCTGCCTCGTCCGAAAAATTTTCGAAAGGCAGCGCAAGCGTTTTCTGTGCGAGCAATTTCCCCGAAAACACTCCGAAAAAAGCGGTTAAGCAGACAAAAAGTAAAACAAAATTTCGCGACACCAAAATTTTATTATTCAAATGTTAAAACACATTGATAAAATGCTTTTGAAGACAAAAACAACACCGAAAGTCTTCCGAGAATTTCATTTGCAATTCATTAACCAAAAAAACAAAGACGCTTAAAGGTGCAAATTTTTTTTTCAAAAGACAAAATAAATTCGGTAAAAAGGCATTTTTAATCACCGAAAGGGATATAAATCCAAGTATCGGCATCAAATCTTTTATTGAAATCGAGGATAAGGGCGGATTTTTTGTTAGTTCCGTAATATTTTTTAGACAAACTTTCCGCTGTTTCGTCTTTGCGCAAAAAATGCGAGCACATAATCGGCACAACGTACCATTTCCCTTCCTCCGTTTCGACTTGTTTGACGGAAGAGGGCAAAACCCGATATTTTTCAGCGAGTTGGCTGACAGAAATTTCGGCGTTTTTCGGTTTAAAAAGCCCGTAGAGTCGGAAATTTCTTTTGTCAGTCGGGTCAAACTTTTTCGGGAAGGGCGGCAATGCAATTGAGTCGAGAAGAGTGCTGTCTGTCAAAATGATTGTTTCTTTTTGGGCACGTTCTTTTTCTTTCAAAATTTGCTCGTCTAACAAACTGTTCATTTGAGCAATTTGTTTTTTATAGCTTTCAATTTCCTTTTCGGAGGCTTCTTTTTGATTCCAAAAAAGCAGGGCTATTAAGAGGCAAAAAATAAACACGCCTAAGCCGCCCCAAATTGTTCCTTTATCCATATTTAAAAAATTCAATCACTAAAATCACAGTTGTTTGTTCAGTGTTTTAGTTTTTTTGTGAGTTAGGGATTAAAAAGTCGAGAAAAAAGAATAAGAATGCGTTAAAAAACACACATTCTGTTTTTGTTCGGCTTTGATACATCAATCAAGCCTTGAAGAAAAGGCAAAAATACAACAATAATACAAAAATCCAAATAGTGTTCAGCATTGACTTTGGACTGTAGAAAAAAATGTAAAATAAAATATTTTTTCAATTTGTAATTTTTTTTCAAAGATTACATTATTTTTTTGTATATCCTATTTGTTTTCAATGCTCTCAGAGGTGTAAAGTTCTGATTTTTCGTACAATTTTAAGACAGTAAAAAAAAGGTTTTAAATGTTAAAAATGCGTTTTTATTGGGAAAAAAGAAATATTTGCATTAGTTTAGCGGTGCGCTTGTAAGTGCCGTGCCAAAAAAGTTTTTTTTTTTTTGCCAAAACATTTGACAAGTAAAAAATTGTGTATTTTCTTTGTGGTTCAGATTTAGTTTTGGCTTTTTCGGATAAAACCGCAATATAAAAAAGCGATTGAGGACGAGGTCAAAAATAAACTGAGCAGAATTCAGACACACAAAAGAAGTCGGCACAGCCGAACGTGTTGTTTTATTTTAATTTTTATTGTTTTAACTTAAATCTCAAACCTAATACCTTATGAGAAGATTCATACTTGTCTTCTTGGTGCTTTTCACATCGCTTACGGGCGCGGCGATTGCACAAGATAAAGTGGTAAAAGGCAAAGTTACACAAAAGGATACAGGCGAGGCGCTTGCTTTTGTGAACGTTGTTGTGAAGGGTACAACTAAGGGTACTCAGACCGATATGGATGGAAACTACCAAATTTCAGTGCCGACAGGCTCAAATGAATTAGTTTTTACGTTTATCGGCATGAAGAATGCAACCGTAACGATTGACAATCGTTCGGTGATTGATGTTACGATGGACCCCGATGCGATTACGATGACGGATGTGGTGGTTACGGGCTATCAAATCATCGAAAAACGCGAACTTACGGGTGCAGTCAGTATGGTGAAAGGGGAGGATATTCAAAACTTGCCCGTTCAAAGCTTTGACCGCGCTTTGCAAGGGCGTACAGCCGGCGTTTTGGTACAATCTGCGAACGGTGCTCCCGGTGGTGCTGTGAGAGTACGTATTCGCGGTACAGGTTCAATCACAGCAGGAAGTGACCCTCTTTATGTAGTCGACGGCGTACAAATCAATGCAAGAAATGATGCGGATTTTGCAAGCGGTAACCCCTTAGGCTTTCTTAACCCGAACGATATTGAAAACATCGAAATTTTGAAAGATGCGGCTGCTGCTTCTATTTATGGTGCGCAAGCAGCCAATGGAGTTGTGCTTATCACAACTAAAAAAGGCAAAGCCGGAAGAACAAAATTTGATTTCTCATACTATCGCGGCTCTGTTTCTCCTATCCAAAAAATGGACGTTTTGAACACTCAAGAGTTCATTAATTTAAAGAAAGAAGGTTTGATTAATTCGGGACAAAAACCCGAAGCAGCTTTAAAAAGCACGCTTGCCGCGCTTCGTTTGCCCGCTACGTTGACAGATGCTGAAATCGCAGCCCTTCCTACGTATGATTGGCAAGATGCAGCTTTCAGACAAGGTGTCATTAATAATGCTGAACTTTCTGCAAGCGGCGGTAACGAAAAAACAATTTTTTATTTTTCGGGCAGCTACAATAAAGAAGATGCGAACGTGGTAGGTGTTGATTTTCAACGCTTAACCGGAAGATTGTCTATTAATCACAAAGTGAATGACAGATTCGGCATTGATGCAAGCCTTAACTTGAGTGCGGTTAAACAAAAAGGTGCATTCGGCAGTCCGAGTGGCGGTACCTATTTAGGTTCTCCTTATTTTTCATCTTCACTTATCATTCCCGTAAATCCAATTTACAATGAAGACGGAACCTATAACGGCTTGCCGACACAAGGCGGACTTATCGGACTTTTGAACCAAAATGTTATTGCTAATGCAAACTACAACAGAATTTTATCTAATACTAAACAAGCTGTAGGTAATTTTGGTGCAAGTTATAAAATCATGGACGGACTTTCTGTCAGATATTTTGCGGGTATTGATTATCGTACTGTCAAAGGCTTTAATTATGCTGACCCGAGAACTGATGACGGCTATTCTTATGACGGTTACTTAGAAGAAAGCTTAGATGAAAACGTTAACTACAATACCTTTTTAACATTAAACTATGTTAAAAAAATCGGAGACCACAAATTAACAGGATTGTTAGGTGTAGAATATCGTTCTGATACCCAAGAATATGTTTATAGTGCCGTTTCTTCTTTCCCCACACCTCAGTTTTTCACGGCAAATTCAGCTTCAACAAACTTGGGTTTCGGAGGATTGTGGACAGGCTTCAAAAGAGCAAGTGCTTTCGGAAAATTAGACTACAATTTCAAAAGTAAATATTTTGCAAGTTTTGTCAATCGCTACGACGGCTCTTCTCGATTTGGTACGGAAAAATACGGTTGGTTCCCTGCCGCTTCGGTTGCTTGGGCTGTCAACGAAGAAGCATTCTTGAAAGATAATGAGTACATTTCTGCATTAAAAGCCCGTCTTAGTTATGGAGTAACCGGTAATGATGCTATCGGTAATTTTTCAAGCTTAAATCTTTTTGGGGCTGGAAATAATTACAATGACCTGCCAGGTTTTGGACCGAGTCAATTAGGTACAGCCGCACTTCGTTGGGAAAAAACAACTTCTTACAATGCGGGACTTGATTTGTCTTTTCTTGACGGCAGAATTACTTCTACGGTTGAGTACTTTGTCAAAAATACATCTGACCTTTTGTTAAATCGTCCTTTACCCGGCGTATCAGGTTTCACTGCCATAACTGACAACATCGGAAAACTTCAAAACAAAGGTTGGGAATTTGAAGTCAGCAGTACAAACCTTGACATGGAAAATGGTTTTGTTTGGACAACTTCTTTCAACTTTTCTAAAATTAACAACTATGTTAAAAAATTGAACGGTGATGACCAAGTATTACCCGGTAATCAATCTGTGCGTGTAGGCGAACCCTTGACCACTTCATTCAATTACCAATATATCGGCGTTAACCCTGCAACCGGTCGTCCGATGTGGTATGATAAAAATAACAACATCACCTATCGCCCTGTCATTGCTGATGCAAGAGTTGTCGGGGACGGTTTCGCTGAAATGTTTGGGGGGTTAACCAATACACTTTCTTACAAAGGAGTTGAGTTGTCATTTACTTTCCAATACGAATTTGGACGCATGGCGTACAATGACCAAAATGCGTTCTTGATGGAAAACATTGCGAGATTTAACGGCTTAAAAGATTATTATGACCGCAGATGGCAAAAACCCGGTGATCTTACCGATGTGCCGCGTGTTTTGAATACAACTTCAGAAGTACTCGGCTCAAGTAATTTAACCGGTACGAGAACGTATCAAGACGCATCTTACATTCGTTTGAAAACGACAAGCCTTTCTTATACTCTTCCTAAGGAAATGTTAAGTAAAGTAAAACTTACTAACGTAAGAGTATATGTACAAGCCCTTAACTTGCTTACTTTCACCAAATGGGAAGGTTATGACCCCGAGTTTGTTGCTTTGAGTACAGCAGGTAATGCGGGTGTCATTCCACAGTCGAGAAAATATACTTTCGGCGTTCAAATCGGTTTCTAATCACATAACTCAAAATTGAAAAAAATGAAGACATTGAAATTAAGTTTTGTCATTATAATGGCAATTAGTTTTTGGGGGTGTAAACAAACTCTTGATATTAATCCGCGTCAATCAATCTATTCTGACGATGCTTTTACGAGTCCAGTAGGTTTTAACGCAGCTGTAATCGGAGTATACGACGCTTATCAAGAGGTTGCTTACTACGGTCGTGATATGATTGCGATTCCCGAAGTTCTTGCTGATAACGCTCAAGCAACAAATAAATCAGGCAGGTTAATGGGACAATATCTTAATCAACCTTATTCGCACATTGGTGTTTTTTATAGTGCTTATGATGCTATCAACAAAGCAAATCTTGTTATTGATAATGCGGACAAAGTACCCGGCTTGGAGGAGGCTGAAAAAAAAGTTGCATTAGCACAAGTACATTTCTTACGTGCATTGTCTCATTTTGACTTGATGCGCGTGTATGCTTTTGACCCGGGCGTTATTATTGAAGCAAGCGACAAAGGCGGCGTACCTATCCGCTTAGAGGGCATCTATACTGTTGATAAAATTACTTACCCATCTCGTGCCCCAATTGCAGATGTTTATGCACAAATCTACAAAGATTTGGAAACGAGCCTGCAATACTTTGAAGAGGCAGACGGTGACGGTCCCCATTATGCGTCAAAAGTTGCTGTTTTGGCTCTTTTTTCAAGAGTTGCCTTATACAACAAAGACTATGATAATTGTATCAAATATGCAACCGGTGCAATTGATTTAGCACCTCCCCTTATGGCTGCTGATAAGTACGTAGCCGGATGGCGTTCAGCTGTTAATCCTGAATCTATTTTTGAGTTGCGTTACGTTGTAAACGAAAATATCGGTGTGAATGAAGCTTTACAAACAACTTTTACAACTCTTTTAGAACCGGGAAACAGAAGTGATACACAAGGTTTTGGAGATGTTGTTCCAACCTCCAAGTTTCTCGCATTACATACTGCAGGCGACGTAAGAAGAGAGCTTTATGAGTTAGGTACGAGTGGTCGTGGTACTGCAAAAATAGAATGCACTAAATTCATGGGCAAAAACGGTATGCCAAATTTAGACAATATACCAATTATTCGCACGGCTGAATTGTACCTTAACAGAGCTGAAGCGTATGCTCAAAAGGGACAATTGACAGAAGCTTTGGCAGACGTGAATCAAATTACTTCAAACAGAGGAGTATCTGCCGTTTCAGGAAGTTCAAAAGAAGTTGTTTTTGAGAAAGTTTTGGAACAAAGACGCTTAGAATTGGCTTTTGAAGGACATCGTTTCTTTGATTTGAAACGCAACGGTATGAATATTGACAAATCATCGCCTGCTTCTCCGCTCGAATACGGAGATTTCAGATACTTGGCGGCATTCCCGAATGCAGAGATTTTGGCAAATCCTAATCTTGTTCAAAATCCGGGTTATTAATATTTTTCGAGAAAGCGGCAGAGCTGTCTGTCGCTTTCCGTTCAAGTTTTTAAATACAAACTTTTTGTAAATATGAAATATTTCAAAGTTCTTTACTTTGTGTTAATCAGTTTAGCACTTTCTTCTTGCTTCAAAGAAAGTAAGGAGATTTTTAAAGATACGGTTGTGGAGTTTGACTACGCGGTTATCAAAGCACGGACACCCGGTTTCGATTTCCCGACTATTGACGCAGACGGAAACAGAGGCGATACACTCAGACTTCGCATCAACCTTGTCGGCGCACACCGAGGCAACGACGAAAGTATCAAAGTTCAGGCTGCAACTTACGGTACATCTGACGAATATGACCCGGCAGTTGAAAATAAACACTTTACTTTCCTCAACGGAGGTGAATTTGTGATTGCTAAAAACAGTAGTTTTGCTACTTGTGAAATAGTTTTACCTGAAAACGATGATTTCGGCACTTTCTACTTTGTTGTTGAACTTGTCGGCAACAGCGGAATCAGACCGAGCGCAAACTATAAAAAAGTAGGCGTTAAAGTTACCATGTAATTTGTAATTTAGGAGGAAGGAGTTTTCAATACTTCCTCCTTTTTCGTATATTTAAAAAATTTTTAAACGATGAAACTTTTTTTGACATTCTTGTCTCTCCTCTTTGCCGGAAACGTTTTTTCTCAACAAATGGACAATCAAGCCGGTCGCGAGAATTTAAACAATCTAAATAACGGCGGCATGTATTTCACAAGCCCCAAAAAATCAAAACTTCGCGGCAACGTCTACAAAGACGACAAATTCAGCTCTGCTACTTTCAAACTTGAAAACGGCGAATTCACTGACACAGTTCAGGCAAAATTCGATGTTTATCACGATGAAGTGTATTATGTGAATAAAAAAGACTCTCTTTGGGCTTTAAAAGACAAAATTACCAATGTTATCTTCATCGAAAAAAATGAGTTTTACAAATGTCAGAATGACAAAACAGGTAAAATGAGTTACTTTCGATATTTCAAAGGTGCTGACGAAGGAAAATATACCCTGCTTGTTTCCTACAAAAAAACAATTGAAAAAGCAGTTGCAAGTTACGGCTACGGTTATGATGATACCGCTGACGAATTGTCCTCCACACGTTCAGAATACTTTTTGTACACGGACGGAAAATATTTTCAAATTAAACTTGATGCGCAATCTGTTGCGGAAGTTCTCGGTTTGAACGCTTCGGCTGTTAAAGTAAAAGCAAAAGAACTTGGCTTAAAAATCAAAAATGAGGAAGATTTGCAAAAACTCATTAATCTTTTGGCAAAAAAATAGCTTTTCCGCAAAAAAAGGAGTTCATGCTTGCAATTTTCAAGCGCATGTACTCCTTTTTTTATTTTTTATACTTTCTTTTTTTTGCATAAACGAACAAAATCCACTAATTTTGAGTTTTATTGCAAACCATAAGGTATGAATAATATAACGCCGGTCGTAAAATTTTTGTTAATAGTGAACCTTGCCGTCTTTGGCGCGCAAATCGTGTTGAGTGATGTCGACTTGGTCGAAATTTTCGGACTGCGAAATGTTTATGCTGAAAAATTTGAACCCTATCAAATTTTAACGCATATATTCGTGCACAGCAACCGCTCCGTCATGCACATTGTCGCAAATATGTTCGCCTTATTTATGTTCGGTCCGATGACCGAAACCGTTCTCGGCGCAAAAAAATTTATTATCCTGTATTTTGTTTCCGCGCTCGGTGCTGCTGCCCTGTATTCGGGTGTGCAAATGATTGAAATTCAACAACTTGAACAAGCCGCTACACTCTACGCTAATGCACCCACGCCCGAAAATTTTGCCGCCTTTATGCACCGATTCGCCCCTGCCATTTATGAAAATATCGGCGAATTTATTAACCTTTTTGGCAAAGACCCCGAAAACCCGCAACACATCAAAGAAAGCATTTCTTTTGTGCAAATGTACTATTTCGGCGTAAGCAATACCCCCATGGTCGGTGCCTCCGGTGCAATTTTCGGCGTTTTGATGATGTTTGCGCTCCTGTTTCCGAACGTGGAATTAATGTTAATTTTTCCGCCTATTCCCATGAAAGCCAAGTTTATGGTGCTTTTGGCAATGGCTTACGAATTATATTCCGTCATAAATGTCGCTCCCGATGATAACGTGGCGCATTTTGCCCATATCGGCGGTGCATTTTTTGGTTTCTTTTTCTTTAAATATTGGAATGCCAAAAAAATTTATTAACTTTGAAAAAAATAAATCTGTAAAGCCATGAGCAGCTTTTTGAGAGATTTCAGAACGGAATGGTTCAGACCGAATAACATCGTCCCACGCTTGATTTTGGTCAATGTTTTTGTGTATGTCGTTCTGAATCTGCTTTATTTTACAACAACCATTTTCCCGACAGCTTTTTTATTCAAAAAAGCGGCTCGTCTGTTGTTTATTCCGACGGATTTTTACGACTTTTTATACACGCCTTGGACTATTATCACGTATAGTTTTTCGCATTTGGACTTCATGCACATATTTTCCAATATGCTTTTTTTGTACCTCTTCGGAATGATAGTGCGCGATACGCTCGGAAACCAAAAAGTTTTAGCCCTGTATTTTTACGGAGCTATTGCCGGCGGTATTTCGTACCTGTTTATGTACAACTTGATTGACTTTTTTATCGCCATGAAATCTCCCGACGGAATGGGTATGCTGGGTGCGTCGGCAGGAATTTATGCCATCGTTGTCGGAGCAGCCGTTTTATTGCCGGACTACAAAGTTCACCTTTTTATTATCGGTGATGCTAAATTGAAATATATCGCGATAGCCGTTGTTTTTTTGTCGTTTTTATCCACAACAGGCTACAATGCAGGCGGAAATATTGCTCACTTGGGAGGGGCTTTACTCGGTGCAGTTTTTATTAAACAGTTGCGAAAGGGAAATGATTTTTCTAAACCTTTAACTAAATTTTTCGCGCTTTTAGAAAGTCTTTTAGCTAAAAAACCTAAAATGAAAGTGGTTCAGACCGCAAGTGCAAAATCTAAATCTAATACCGACGAACATTTGACCGCAAACCCGAATGAAGAGTTGATTGATAAAATTCTTGATAAAATTTCCGAATCAGGATATGAAAGCCTTTCCAAAGAAGAGAAGCAAATTCTTTTCAGGGCAAGTCAGAAAAAATGATTTTTGATTGTATTTTTGTTTTTTTACGAATTTAACAACATTGCCGGCATGAGCTTGGCACGTTTGTTGAATTTTGAATTGGTGAAAAGTAAAAATTATTTGTCTTTTGCAGTTTTTTTCTTTTCTTTTGCATAACTTTGGCAAAATTGAACTATTCAAAACTAAACTTTCAATAACATGAACAAAATCCGGGTTAGCTTAATCGCTTTGATTTGCGCGTTTTTTTCCGGTAATATCTATGCGCAAGTTAATGTCGTTAGCATTGTTGAATCGATTCCCAGTCCGATTGAAGTTGCCTTTTTGGTCAAAGACCTCGGCGCAGAATACAAAAAAGCCAACATGAATGGGCACGAAAAAGTTGATGCGTACAGCACCAACTACAAAAAAGCACTGAACTTAGGCGTTTATTCAGCAGATTTGGGGTTTGCAAACCTCTACAAAAAAAACCAAGATGCCATTAACTATCTCAATTCTATTCAGAAGTTGGCGGACGGTTTAAAAATCGGACAACATTTTGACAGCAATACCATCAAAAAATTGCTCCAAAATGATGACAACATGGACGAGTTGTTGAAACAAACCAACCAAAATTTGGAAAAAATTAACAACAGTCTCGCTGAAAGAAAACAAGATTATTTGAGTATTCTTTTGGTAACAGGCGGTTGGCTCGAAGCTGCTTATTTGATGACGTTGGTTCAAAAAGAAAAACCGAATGCAAAACTCAAAGAGCGTATCGGGGAGCAAAAAATCGTTCTCGATGAGATTATGAAAGGCTTAGAAGCACACAAATCTCAACAAGGCTTTGCGCAGTTGATAACTGACATGAAAAAATTAAAAGCCGCTTTCGACCAAGTTACCATCACGGTAAAAAAAGGTAAAGACGAAATGCAAGTTGTCAACGGCGAATTGAAAGTCGTGTCGACTACTGTTTCTACCGTTAATATCAGCGATGCAGCTTTGACAAATATTTCTAATGCTGTTGCGAGTTTGCGCAACGAAATTGTAAAATAATATCCTGCCCTGCTCAAAAGCGGGGCACGGTAAATCTCTAATAACATGACAGACTTTTCTTCAAAAGGTGAATTAATTAAAATCTACCCTCTGCAAATTGTCAGTGAAAGATTTCAGAAAAGAGAATTTGTTGTCAGAATTGAAGACGGCTCACCTTATCCGCCCGAAATTTTGTGCGTTTTGACCCAAAATAAGTGCGACCTCATTGACGGAATACGCGAAGGTGAAATCATTGAGTTTCGCGCGTCTGTAAAAGGAAGAAAATGGCAAAAAACACCGTCTGATGAGCCAAAATGGTTTAATTCAGTCGAAGTTTTTCAAGTCAAAAAAGCGAGTGCAAGTATTTCCGAAGAAATGCCGCCGCCGGATTATATTCCCGAAGAAAGTTCTTCACCGTATGATAATTTGCCTTTTTGATGCTTGCTTTGCAAGTGTTTATTTTATAAGGCTGTTAAACAAAATTAACACCCTAAGGGTTTTTGAAACGCTTAGAGTGTTAATTTTGTTTAACAGCCTTAGTCTTTCATGCCAAAAATTAGGCAACCACAAAGCCCAAAACTAAAATATCGTCAGTTTGCCGCGTGGGATGCCCCATCCACGTTGTAATTTCTCTTTCCAAAATAACCTCTTGTTCAATCATTGTTTTTCCGTGATTCTCAAAAATTAATTCGCGCATCTTTTTTATCATAAATTTTTTATTATCCGCTCCGCCGAATTGGTCTTGAAAACCGTCGGAAAAGAGGTAAAAAGAGGTTTTTGCGTCCGAATAAGAAATTTCGTGGTTTTGATAAGGCTCGTCGGCATAGCGCGCCCTTCCGCCTACGGGCATTTTATCGCCTTTCACAACGGTCAATTCATTATTTTTGATATAAAAAAACGGGTTTTTGGCGGAGGCTAAACTGACAACTTTATTTTCCTCATCAATCATAGCCAAAGTGATGTCCATACCGTCCCGATTTTCGGTTACGTCTTGCTTGAGTGCGGTCGAAATACTGAGGTGCAATTGGTCGAGAATCGCCGCCGGTTTGTCAATTTTGCGCAAGCCGGTGATTTCGTTCAACATATTATTTCCGAGCATACTCATCAAAGCACCCGGCACCCCGTGTCCGGTGCAATCTGCTGCCGCGATATATTTTTTCTTGCCATTTTCAAAATACCAAAAAAAGTCGCCCGAAACAATGTCTTTTGGCAAATAAAGTATAAAAACGTCGTTAAAAGCTCCGTAAATCAACTTTTTTTCGGGCATTAACGAACCTTGAATGCGCGAAGCATAGCGCACACTGTCCGTGATGCTCCTGTATGCAAGGTCTAATTCACCTGTTTTGACAATAAGCGCGTCGCGTTGCGCCTCAATTTCTTCCGATTGTTGTTGCAATTCCACACTTTTTACCTGAATAAGGTCTCTTTGTTCCTGAATTTCTTTGTTTTGTTTGGAAAGCGTTCGGTTATTTTTCCTTTGATTGATATAGCCCAAAATAATCAAAATCAGGACAACAAAGGCGAGCAAGAGCAAGCCAAAAATATATTTTCGCTCTTCTTCTTGGTCTTTCAGTTGCACATCTTTTAATTTTTTTTCACTTTCGAGCAAAATAATTTGCTGTTTTTTTTCCTTTTCTTCAATTTCTTTTTGCTTCAAAGTCAATTCATGTTCTTGTTTATCTTTTTGAAGCGTAGCAATTTCATTGTCTTTTCGCGAGGCGGCAAGCCTTTCTTCGGTGAGCAAAAGGGCTTTCATTGCGCGGTCGGCTTCTAATTCGCGCTGCAAAAGCATGGATTGTTGCAATTCTTTGTCCTTTTTCAAATTTTCAAGCTCGCGTTCGGTGCGCTCGCGTTCTATTTCCATTTGTTTGAAAGCCAAGTCTTTTTCGAGTGTTTTTAACTCCTCATCGGCAAGAAAAAGTTTGAGTTCCTTTTCTGTTTTTTCCAAATCAAATTGATTGCGGTCGCTTTTTTCACGAAGCAAACGCTGCTCAACCAAAAGCGAATCTTTCAAACGCAAAAACTCTTTGTATGACGTAAG
>JBPOJO010000253.1:0-3316 GCA_052033485.1 Bacteroidota bacterium
ACGAATTGAAAAATGTGCCGTTATCCGTAATTTCCGTGTTGCTCGGATTGTTTTCAAAGCCCTCTTTTTCATACTTCACGCGGTACGTGAGCGTGAGCGAATCACCCGGCTGCATCGGCGTTTTGAATTTGTAAGCCGCAATATTCAACTCCTTATCCAACATCACACGCTCAACATTCGGTATTTGATAGGCATCTTCTTGTTTTTCAGGAAAATTAACAAAAAGCGTATCAATCGCTTTATCGGTTTTATTTTTCAAAATAATTTCCGACGTTGCATAAGCATTGTTTTCGTAAGGAAAAATATCAACCGAACATTTTGCCGCAACGATTCGCGGTTTCGGTACTTTGAGCAAATATTTGTATTTTTTTTCATAGTTGACCGCCGCTTCCTGACGTGCTTTTTTGCCTTTGATTTCATTCACAATTTTCGTATTGTAAAAAATCCATGAGCCCAAAGAAAGCCACATCAAAATCAATGCGGGCAGGGCAAAACGGTAATTTTTTTGCCATTCTTTTTTGGCAAAATTGAACCTTTCTTTAAATGCAGCCCCTTTTCCGCGCACCCAAAATGCCGACGCAACCAAACACAAAATCGCCGAAAAAACTAACCAATAGCTTTTAAACCAAAGAATTGCCTCCATAAAAGGGGCGTAGCCGTTCATGTCGGAATAGGTCGCATTCGGCGCGGAGCCGAATTTGAGCAAATGCGAATGAATATCCCATTGCGGATAGGCGAATAATTGCACCGAATAAATCAAAATCAAACTTGTATAGCCCAAATATCTGTTGTTGAACATGACTTGCAAAAACATGGCTAAAACCGCCATAAAAACGTAATGCGTCATGTCAATTACCAATAAATCAACGACATACAAATCCAATTCAAAATTGTAATAACCGTTGACAGCTTGAAAAAATACGCAAACAATGATTGCCAAAACGTTCAACAAAAAGGGCAAAATCATGAGCGCAATCGTTTTGGAAAAAAATGAAATCCAATTCGGAAACGGGGCTGCATCGTAAAGTTCGTTGATTTTTGAATCGCGTTCGCGCCAAACCAAAACCCCGCTGAAATACATCACAATCGCGAATAAAAATAAATTGTAAGACCCCGCAATCGCGTTGAGCATATTATAGGTTACGGGAAAAACAGGGGTAGCGTAAAATTTGCCCGCTTGCGATGCCGTAAAACCCAAATTCATCACGGCAACTAACGCCATGACCAAAAAAGGCACACTTCGCACCACGCCCAAAACTTCTAATTTTACCTGCTGCCAAAATTGCCCGAAAACCGCTTTTGTGCCGAAATTCAAATTGACTTTCGGAACTGATGTTGCGCTGAGGGCATAATTGACGCGATATTCATCGTCGGTTTTTCTTTTTTCCTTTGTTTTTTTCTTTTTATCCGCAGCAATAAAAGAGAACTTTTTATAGCCGACAAATAAAATCACAGCCGAAACAGCTAACCACAAAAGGCGGTTTAACATAACGTACCCGTCCAAGCCGAGCATCATCGTATTTTTTTCCGAAACTGTCCAATATTTTGTTTGCAAATTGAACGCAGCACCGCCGAAGGGGTCAAAAAGCGAGGCAATCGCCTGATTGTCCAAATCGGACATGAAAGAACCCGTTACGCCGTAGGCAACCAAAAGCACAATCGCGGCAATAAAAGTATAGAGGTTATTGCGAAAATGCAAAGCCAAAGTAAACATGATTGAGCCTGAAAAAAAGACATTCGGCACGACCAAAATAAAAAAACTGTAAATATGCGGCATCAGCATTGTTTCGCCGATTTGCTCTTTGTCTAACCAAAAGGCAAGCGGCGCGAGGAGAAAAGCCAAGTTCGCGCCCAAAAATAAGACGGAAGCTGCCACAATCGCGGCGAAAAAACGACCGAAAAAGTAGCCGAATTTACTCACGGGCGCGGCAAACATGATTTGGTCAAAATGGTTGTCAAAATCCCGCGTGGCGGTAAATGACATAATGGCAGTGGTAAAAAATAAACCGAGTATGGAAAGTGTTGAAACGATGGAAAAAATGAAAAACGGTGAATTTTTTAACACATTTCCGTAATCACCGCCGATGCGAACGCTGTCCGTGAGGACGACAAGGGAGACCAAGACGAATAAAATGAGCGAAAAAATATAGATGTTAAGATTTTTGAATCGCGAACGCAACTCAAAACTAAAAAATTCTTTGAACATAATTTCTTGATTTTGAGTGGTTTATGATTTAAAAATATGGGTAAAAAATACGTCTTCCAAGTTCGGCGCGGTGGGTTGAAAATCATTTTCGGGGAAATTTTCGTTCAGGATATGCACGAGTGGTTTTCCGCCGACGAGTTTGGTAGAAATGACTTGATATTTTTGTTGATAATCTTGCAAATCTTTTTTGTCAATGAATTTTTCCCACACTTTTCCTTGCAAATCGGCGACGGCATCGTTCGGACTTCCTGCGTAAAGCACCGTTCCTTTGTTGATAATCGCCATATTTGTACAAAGTTCGCGCACGTCTTCAACGATGTGCGTTGAGAGAATAACGATGACATTTTCGCCGATTTCGCTCAGTAGGTTGTAAAAGCGATTTCTTTCACCGGGGTCAAGTCCGGCGGTGGGTTCGTCGACGATAATAAGCTGCGGGCTACCGATGAGGGCTTGCGCGATGCCGAATCTTTGTTTCATACCGCCCGAAAAGGTACTTATGTACTTTTTGCGAAATTGAAAGAGGTTCGTTCGTTCTAAGAGAGCTTTGACGAGTTCGGTTCTTTGATTTTTATCGGCAACTCCTTTGAGAACAGCCATGTGGTTGAGTAATTCTTCAGCACTTACGCGGGGGTACACGCCGAATTCTTGGGGGAGGTATCCCAAAACGCGCCGGAGTTCATCTTTTTGTTTAAGAATGTCAATATTTCCGAGCGAGATGCTTCCTGTATCGGGTTCTTGCAGGGTAGCGATTGTGCGCATGAGGGAGGATTTTCCCGCGCCGTTAGGACCGAGCAGTCCGAACATACCTTTACCGATTCGCAAATTAACACTGTTGAGTGCTTTTGTACCGTTTGCGTAAGTTTTGGAGAGATTTTGTATGACAAGTTCCATGTTGCTTATGATTTTTTGCAATGATAAAAATTATTTTAACAAATTGCAAATATTTCTCCAAAAAATTAAGAAATTGATTATCAATACCTTAACAAATTTTGGGCAAAAAAAAACGTTCAGAAGTGGGCAAGGTCTGTACGCGAGCGGACAAATGTAAGAAGTTTTGTAACTTTTTAGCAGGAGTGTACCGCGAGCTTTAGCTTGCAGATGTAAGAAGGA
>JBPOJO010000442.1:0-3803 GCA_052033485.1 Bacteroidota bacterium
CAGCCGAATCTGCGTACCTTCGCCGCTATCAAGCAAATATGCGTGTTGTGCTTTGTCAATATACTGCGCCTTTTGATGTTTTCCGAGCGGCGGTTTAGCGGAGTAAGCTCCGAGAATATGGACAGAAAAGTTATTTTTGTTGTGTGCCATTGGCTTTATTTCGTACAAAAAATGTCAGTTCTTTGAGAAATTTAGATGTTATTTTGCCGGAAATCAAATTTTTACAAAAACCGACAGTGCCTTAAGCTCTGTCGGTTTTGCTTAAAACGCAAAAAAAATAAAAAAGTTTGCAATTTAACACAAGCAAACAAAAATCGTTCCTTAATTCGATTTTTCTTAATCAAGTACCACAATTTTATTTTTAGGATATTTGACACTGTATTTGAGCGAAAACTTTTTTTCCTCTTTGGGAGCGATTTCCGTCGTCCAAGTCAAAATTTGCGTGTCGGGATTAAGCACAGCACCTTCCGCTTCTTTCTTTTCTACCTCTATTTCTTTATTTCCCGAAACAGGAAATTGGTCTTGAATAACAATTTTAATGTTCTGTTTTTTGTTATTTCTCACGACAATTTCAAATGCACGATTGTCCGTAACGGTAAAGCCGAGAAACTGTTTTTTTCGGAATTCTTTCAAGGTTTTTCGCTCCACAAAAACGCCTTTGTCTTTGCCTAAAAATAGTTTGAGCGTATCGCCGGCATTTTCCAAGTCAAAAATTGTTTTACCCAAAAAAGCCCCTTCAAAAAATAAATTTGCCTCTCCGTCCAAAAGATTAAAATCTTGCCAATCGGTTATATCTGCTTTCAAATAAGCAGTTTGTTCAAATTTCGGAGCGGCAAAATATTGAAAAATTGCCGGTATTTCAAGTTTTTTGATGTCTGCGGTTTGTATTTTTCCGTCACTCAAAACCGTAAAAAGCATTTCAATTTCAAAGCTCATGTTGGTTATTTGTTGCGCCTCGTTGACTTGCATCGGAATAGTTTTGCTTTCCTCTTCTTTTACTTTTTCGCTCTCTCTTCTGCCGCCTCCGCGCGTAACTCCGTAGCCGGCTACGACAACCTCGCTCATTTCTGTGAAATCTTGCGACAAACTTACGTTCATTAAATTGCTGTTGATTCGCACAACTGCAGTTTTGTAACCGACGTAAGAAAAAGTAAGATATTCTGCGTTCGCAGGCAACATGAGCGAATAATTGCCGTCATTGTCGGATTGTGTCCCCTTTGTCGTGCCTTTTATGACAATAGTAACAAAAGGCAAAGTTTCGCCTGTTTCGGCATCAGTTACCCGCCCGACTAACTCCCCCGGCTGACCGGATTTATAGGTGTTTTGCTCGCTGTAATTTTCTCTTTTGGGATAGCCGTAATTCAAATTCCACTGTTTGAGTTCGGGGGCGACATTTTTTTCGGTAGGATTTCCGCTCGAAACAGTTAATTTCACATCTTTCCAATCCTCGCCGGAATTTTGGTGAATATTGGCTTTCATGGTCAAATTAATAGGTTCATTGATGCTGCTCACACGGATATCGTGATTGACAAACCACCCTGCATCGCGTACATAATAGCTGAGTTCGAAATTGGCAGCGGCAGCCTCTTTTGCCGAAACATTTACAAGCACTTCGCTTGTTTCGTAGTTTTTCTTCTGATTCAAAGCGGCGAGTTGCTGCGAGATTTTGGCTAAAATACTGTCTTTTTTGTGAATTTCTTTTTGAATTTCGGTTTGCTTTTGAAGCACTTCCGTGAGGCGAATGCGTTGAAAATCAACAGCTTCCTTCAAATCAGATGTTTTCATTCCGACGCTGCTTCCGCCGACAAGTTGATTTTTTTGAAGGATATTTTCTTCATTTTTAAAAACAGAAAGCATATTTTTTTCGGCAACTAAAATATCATTCAGACGCGCTTTTTGATTTTCCAAAACCTGAATTTCTTCGCGTCTGCTTTGTTCGTTCAAAAAATTAATTTGGTGCGTAACCGATAAAATTGTAAATTTTCCGTCGCCTTTGACTTGAATACTTTTTTTGTCAATATTCGGCGAAATGCCCGAAAAAATTAAGAGCGTTTTGCCGCCGGTCAAATTGGTGCTGCCTTTGCGATAAACTTGCGCGCCTTGTGTAAAAACCATTACTTTATGGATTTCGGAAGGCACTTTTTGTTGTTTGATTTGCCCGAAAATTGTTTCGGCACTCAACATTAAAAAGATAAAAATGATTAAAAATCTACATTTACCGTGCATGGGAATTGATTTTAAGTTAAAAAAGCTGTATGATTGCTTCGCCGAGAGAATGTCAAAGCAAAACTCTTTTTTGAAAGTGAGAAAACGCAAATTAACCAAAATAATTAAATCCGTTTGAGGTTAAAAATGTTTTCAAAATTTCCTAATATTTTCTAAAAGAGGCATGTTGCTGAAAATATTGTATTTTAACAGTCGTTTGTGAGGACACAAACAACGGCGAAAGTCGTTTGTGAGAACACAAACAAGGGCAGTTGAACACAAACAAGGGCGAAATCTCGGTATTTTTTTGTCAAATCATTTTTTCAAAATATTTAAAATAATGGACATTTTTGATTGGCTTTGGGCGAATTTGCCTTTTCGCGAATTTTTGAATCCCGATAAAAGAATTTATTGGTTGTATATGTTGCTCTGCCTTGTTTACGCGCTCATTTACATCATTTTTTCGCGAAAAAATTTGCAGAATAAGTATTTTTTGACATGGTTTTCAAAGTCAGCACGAATAGACTATGCGATTTGGATTTTTAACTATTTTTTACAAATGACAGTTTTGCCCTTAATATTTATGAACGGAATTTATTTTGCGGGCAGGGTGCATTTTTTTCTGACAGAAATGTTCGGTATTTGTAAGATAAAAATGTTTATGACTTCGTGGGGAATTGTTTGGTATTCGCTTGTATTTTTGATAATAACCGACTTTTCTCGCTTTTTTTTGCATTATTTATTGCATCACAACAAGTTTTTAGCCCCTTTTCACCGTTTGCATCACTCGGCAGAAGTGCTTACTCCTATCACTTTGTATCGCTCGCACCCTGTTGAAATGTTGCTTTCTCACGTTCGTTATTTGATTGTTTATTCTTCCGTTACGGGCGTTTTTTTATATCTTTTTAATGATTTTTACGATTTTCCGGAGATTTTAGGGGCAAGTTTTTTTGTATTTATTTCAAATATTTTGGGAGCAAATTTGCGACATTCAAACATTCCGATTGGCTTCGGTTGGTTGGAAAAAATATTTATCAGTCCCAAAATGCACCAAATGCACCACAGTAAAGATTTTGCCTTACAAAGTTCAAATTTAGGGGCTTTGTTGTCTGTTTGGGACAGGCTTTTTTCGACTTGGAAACCGTCAAAAAATATTGAAAAAATTGAATACGGCATTGCGGGACAAACGGAGCAATCTTTTTTCAAAGAATTATATTACCCTTTTGAAAAATGGTATTATTTGTTAAAATCACAATTTTCAAAAAAAAGGCAACAAAATTGAAATTTTTCTGCCGGCAGCAAATGGGAATTAGCCTGCACGATTTTGAAAACCGTGCGGCAAATAAAAGTGCTAATTATAAGGAGAGAGTGTCCGAAAAGTTTTATTTCGATTAGACAAACCAAATAAAATTTTGCTTGCTTTCTAATATTGTTTAGCAATTTAAAGCCTTTAGGCTTGTCATCTTTGTAAAAAAACAGCACACAGTTGACTTCAAACGCCTTTAGGCGTGAAATATAGGTTTCGCTTGCGGATATTCCCCAAAGATTTCACGCCTAAAGGCGTTTTTAATATCTTAGCGGATATTTTCTACAAAGAT
>JBPOJO010000176.1:0-5567 GCA_052033485.1 Bacteroidota bacterium
AAAAAACCGACTTCTCACGAAATCGGAATCACCTATCGTATGCGCTCGCCTAAGCCCGTGTTGCCTGCTGTCATACGCACGCCGCGATTCAGGCATTTTTAAAGTTTTGATAATCAAACCTATAAGGTTTTTAAATCTTATAGGTTTGAAACTTATCAGCAAATTCCTACATTTTATCCTTTTTTAATGGCTGCCTTATGGATAATTTTGACGGCTTGTGCATTGAGCGGAACGGGAGCCGTTTTAGGCACGGTTATGATGCTACGCCGCCAAACAATGCTCGCCGATGCGATTGCGCATGCGGTTTTACCCGGAATAGTGCTTGGTTTTTGGTTGGAGGGGGATTTGAACAGCCCTTTGTTGATAGCGGGAGCAGGGGCAAGCGGACTTTTGTCGGTTATTTTGATTGATTTTTTTCGACATTATTTTAATTTGCAAGGCGACGCGGGAACGGCATTAATTTTTACTTTTTTGTTTTCTGTCGGCGTGTTGATGATGTCATTTAATCGCGGTGCAGATTTAGATGTAGATTGTGTGCTTTTCGGAGAAATTGCCTTCGTTCCCTTAGATACTCTTGTTTTTTTCGGTAAAAACATCGGCGCAAAAGCCTTTTGGACTTCCGCTGTTTTAATGTCTGCTGCTTTTTGTTTATTTGAAATTTTTTTTCGACAGATTCAAATGCTTTGTTTCGACGAAAATTTTTGCAAAAATATCGGTATGCGCTATGAATTATGGCACTATTCTCTGACCGGCTTCGTCGCTATTTTTTCTGTTACGGCTTTTTCCTCCGTCGGGCTTGTGTTGGTAATGACTTTTTTGGTTTTGCCTGCCGCTACCGCTTATTTGATTTCAAAGCGTTTGCGCGAAATGGTCTATAAATCATTTGCATTCGGCATTTTTAATGCTGTTTCGGGCTATTTTTTAGCTGCCGAAACTGACACATCAATTTCGGGGGCAATAGCGGTTGTTTCCATGCTGATTTTTTTTGCGGTAATTTTTTTTAAAAAAATATTGACTTTTTAAGAAATTTGGAACTATTAAGCCGGTTTGCCCAAGAGTGTAGCGCGAGCTTTAGCTTGCAACCTTATACTCTCTTGTTACAAGATACATTCCTCCAAATCCGCAAGCTGAAGCTCGCGGTACAATTCGGCTCATCATTTACTTCTTTTTTTTCAGCACAGTTTTCCAAAATTGGCTTTTCAGACAGTCTTTGCAAAAGTTTTTTAATTTTTTTGTAAATTTTTTTCAAATAATGTTGTTGATATTTATTTTTTCGTATATTACGACGAAAAAATAAACCCAAAAAAATTATGGCAAAAAAAAAGGTATACACTCAAAATGCTGCTCTGCCGCTCAAAAAAAAGCGCACCGCAGGTGTGAAAATGCTCAACGGAATTTCGGACATCAGAAGGTATTTTTATCGCAACGAAGTTCCGATTTATTTCATCAGTGCCACCAATTTTAATCTGCTCGGTGCAGACGAGTGGATTAAATCTTTCAAATACATTTGTTACATTGATTGTTTTGACAAACAACACCCGAACGTTTTTGTGCCCCGCGAAATGCCGCATGAGGTTTTTCAGAGCATTGAAGAAATTAATAATTATTTGCTCGAACATAAAGACGTTGCGGATTATATCGGCAAAAGAGGCGGAAACGGTAAGGCTCTTTTTTTGATGTTTGATGAAAAAACTGAAAAACTTGCCCGCGAACTCGGCTTAGAAGTTGCTTTCCCGCCCGCAAAACTGAGGCAATACCTTGACAGTAAAGTTACTACCACGCGCGTTGCGAACAATGCAGGCGTACCCTCAGTTCCGAATACACTTGCAAAAGTTAAAAATTACAAAGATTTGATTAAAATTGCCAAAGCTGCAGGTTTGGGAGCGGATTTGGTCGTTCAAACGCCCTACGGTGATTCCGGACATACGACTTTTTTCATTGCATCGGAAGATGATTTTCGTAAATACGAAGATGAAATTCTGAAGGAAAAAGAGGTTAAAATTATGAAGCGAATCAAATGCCGAGGCGCGGCAATTGAGGCTTGCGTAACTCGTCACGGCACGGTTGTAGCCCCTTTGATGACCGAATTAGTTGGTTTTAAGGAATTGACTCCCTATCGCGGCGGTTGGTGCGGCAATGAAATTTTTCACAATACTTTCACGCCCGAAATCCGCGAAAAAGCACGCGAATACACCGAAAAATTCGGTAACGCGCTCCGCGAAGAAGGCTACAAAGGCTATTTTGAACTCGATTTTTTAATTGATGTTGAAAATAATGAATTGTATCTCGGCGAATTGAATCCGCGTGTTACGGGGGCAAGTTCCATCACGAATCATGCGGTTTTTGCACTTTCCGATTGCCCCTTGTTTATGTTTCACGTTTTGGAATGGATGGATATGCCTTACAAGCTGAATGTTAAGCAATTAAATAAACGTTGGACGCAGCAGGAAAATATAGACGGTTGGAGTCAGTTGGTCATAAAGCACACCGACGACACAATTGACGTGGTTACTTCCGCGCCGCAATCCGGCATTTGGCAAATGAACGAAGACGGCAGCATTGAATTTTCGCGATTCGATACGCACAGAAGAGCGGTTGAAAGTGAAAATGAAGCATTTTTTCTCCGCATTACACAAGTCGGAAATTATCGCTACGAGGGCGCGGATTTGGGAATTTTAGTGTCGCGCGGGCGCATGATGACGGACGAATTTGGGCTTACGGAAAGAGCTAAAAAGTGGATAGACGGAATTAGGGCGCAATATAAGTCCGAAAGTCCGAATGATTTTCACAATGCTTATCAAGCTCCCGCTGAAATCGGCAATTTCAAAATGATGTAAACGGCTGAAAAATACTGTTTTTAAGCTCAAAAATATCATTTTTTGATTTTTTTAATCGCAATATTTGTTTTTATTTTTGTTTTTATTTACCTTTGGCGCGTACTTATATCACATAAAACAAAACGTTTATGCTGACCTTTTTAGCTGTTATCGTGGCTTTTATTTTTGGAATTGTCGGCACGGGTATTCTTTTCAGGGTAATTATTGACCGCAGCGGTCAGAAAATACTCGCGGGAGAGGCTGCCGGTGATGGAGATGCTCCTTTAATAAAAAAATATGCGGACGTTGATATTGACAAATACAGCACTTTGTTGCTTTGTCTCGGATTGATTTTTAGCTTGTCCTTGACGTACGTCGTGTTTGAATGGAAAACTTATGATGAAATCAAAGTTGCCGACTTAGGAACGATGGAAGTAACGGAAGAAGCGATTGAAATTCCGCCCGTAACCGAACAACCGCCGCCGCCGCCGATGCAAATTTTGCAACAACCGGAAATTATTGAGGTGCCGGACGAGAAAAAAATCGAAGAAGAGGTAAAAATTAACCTTGATGTCGAAGTAACCGAAGAAACAACTGTGAAAGAAGTTGTGAAACAACAAGTGGTTGAGGAAGCTCCGAAAGAAGAAGAGGTGGAAGAAATTTTTACAGTCGTTGAACAAACTGCTGAACCCGACGGTGGTATGGAAGCGTTCCGCAAGTATTTGGAGAAAAATCTCAAATATCCGAAACAAGCTCGTAAAATGGGTGTTGAAGGTAAGGTTTTTGTTCAATTTGTCGTCGAAAAAGACGGCTCAATTACTGACGTGAAAGCCATTAAAGGTGTAGGCGCAGGTTGCGACGAAGAAGCTATTCGTATTATTCAAGAATCTCCGAAATGGAAACCCGGAAAACAGCGCGGTCGCCCCGTAAAACAAAGGGTAGTTGTGCCGATTGTTTTCAAATTAAGCTGATTTTTAGGGAGCGACGGCAGCTTTTTATTGAGTTGTCTTGTGTTGCTCTTGTTGATTTTGAAAACGATTTTTGCTCTTCTCTAAGAGTGAAAATCGTTTTTTTGTAACGCGCACGTGTTAATTGCACGGTTTAACATCACGATTTGAAAATATGTCTAAGAAGAAAATCAAAATAACGCCGAAACAAATTCCGCCGCAGGCTGAGGACATTGCAGCGGCGAGCAGTCCCGAACCTGTTGTCGTATTGCCGTTTGAGATGAAATTGTCTGAAAAAAATTTGTTGTTGCTCACTTTCGGGCTGTTTTTGCTCTATTTTTTGATTTCATTTTCCTCCTCCGGTTTTTATCAACAGGACGAAGCCGCGCATTATTTGAATATGTTGCGTTTTTGGCACAATCCCGAAACAATTCTGAACAATTGGGCTAAACCCGGTTTTAAATTAGTCTACGCGCTTCCTGCATTGGGCGGTGAATTTGCCGTTCGTTTGCTAAACATTCTTTTCGCCTCATTTTCAGCTTATTTTGCCTACAAAGTTGCCGATAAACTCGGAATGCGTGTGCCTGCTTTGGCTTTTTTGCTTTTGGCAACTCAACCGTTTTGGGTAATGCTTTCATTCAGAAATTACAGTGAAATTATTTCAGCTTTTTTATTGATTTTTACCGTTTATTTGCATTTAAACAATAAAAAACTATTGGCGGCTTTGGCAGCCTCTTATATAGTTTTCATTCGTCAAGAATTTTATCCGTTTTTAGGTTTGTATTTTTTGTTTTTGGTTTATGAAAAAAACTTCATTCCCGCCTTGCTCACGGGTGTTTTTCCGATAATCCACAATCTTTGGGGAGCGGCTGTAACCGGAAAACCGTTTTATTTACTTACCGAAATTTTGAAAACAAGCCAAGAAATCGGCGATGCTTACCCGCGAAAGGGCTTTGAGCATTATTTTCTTATGTCTGCGACGATTTTCGGCAGTGTTGTGGTGGCACTTTCTTTGGCTTATTTAGTGATGAAATTTTTGAAAAAAGAAAAACCGAATTGGTTTTTGGTCATTCCGTCTTTTTTGTACTTTCTTATGTATTGTATTTTCAACATTCAATCATTTCCGGTCGGACCGGCAACGGCAGGCAATTTGCGCTATTTGATTATCGCTTCGCCGCTTTTTGCTGTTTTGTCCGCGCAAACTTTTGAAGAACTCCCGACTTTTGAACAAAAAGGAAAAATATTTTGGTTTTTTGTTGCGTTTTTGCTCATCACAGCAATTTTTATGACGTATGAACATAATCTCGTTGTTTTTACAACGGAAAGAGATTTCAAACCGCTTTTCGGAATACTGATTTTAATTGCTTTAATTTACATTCCGATTCCTGACAAAGGGCGTTTTTGGGCATTGACAGGCGCGACGTTTTTTTTACTGTTGATAAGTTTTAAGCCCGTAAAATTAAGCGAGGAAGACCAAACGATGAAAGAAGCGGCTTTTTGGTACAAAAATTTTGAAAAACAAAACGGAAATAAACAAATTTTGCTCGAAAATCAAATGTTTTATTATTTTTCGGACAGAGTTAGTGAATCTTTTCAGCCGAAACCGCTCGGCATAAACGAAGAGAACTTGAATAAAGCACCGAAAGGAAGCATTATTTTGTGGGATTCTCATTATTCATACAGACCTGAATTGCGAAAAAATTCCTTAAAAATGGATTATTTTGTCCAAAGTCCCGATAAGTACAAACTTTTGAGGGAAATGAGGGCGAGAGATAATACTTTTTTATTGTTAATTTTTGAAAAA